>CAVCAD010000095.1:0-2973 GCA_963600145.1 Bacteroidaceae bacterium | reverse complement strand
TCAAAAGGAAATATGTGGAGTAATTGGTGTTAATAGAAACACCTACAAAGATTATGAGCTTGGAAATAGAACAATACCTTTACAAGTATTAAGGGATTTATCAAAATTTTATAAAGTATCATCTGATTATTTTTTTGAAGATATGCCAGAGTTAACTTTTAAAGAACAACATCAATTATTTATGCATTCTAATGCTGTTAAGAATAATAAAGAACAATATATAGCAATAGATGTACATAATCCAAATGCTATGAAAGAATACTTTGAAAATGAAGAAAAGAAAATTCAAAGTAAAGTAAGACTTAGAGTAAAAAAACTAAGAATAGATAACAATAAAACTCAAGAAGAAATAGCAAAATATTTAGGTGTAGATAAATCTACATATAACAAATATGAAAATGGTAAAAGAAAATTTAATAATGATGTAGTTAAAGCGTTAGCGGAATATTACAATATTAAAGTTAGCGATATTGTTGATTAGTAATGACACGTGTGACACGAAAAAAATGGGTACCTTACCTAAAAATACCTGTCATTGCTGTCACTTAACTAAATTGGTCAGTCGCGACTGACCAATTGGAAAGGAAACGTTATGTTAGAAGAAAATAATAAAATGGTTCATGAAATAACTGAATTAGTAAATAAAGTAAAATATAATTTATCAAAAGAAATTAACAATAAAATAATTTATGTTTATTGGAATATTGGTAGAATAATTGTTTCAAATGAGAATGAGTACAATAATCGTTTAGAATATGGTAAAGAAATAATAAAAGGACTTTCTAAAGAATTGACAAAATATTTAGGTAAAGGTTATTCTTATACTAATCTTAAATATATGAGAATCTTTTATAAGACATATCCTGATTTTGAAAAAATAAGTTCTGATTTAACTTGGACTCATTATAGTGAGCTGATAATAATAAAAGATGATGCTAAAAGAAATTTCTATGAAAAAGAGTGTATTAGTGCTCATTGGAGTGTAAGAGAATTACAAAGACAACTAGATACATCACTATATGAAAGATTATTACTATCTGATGGTAAACCAAATAAAGAAAAAGTTTTAGAATTATCTAAACAAGGACAAGTATTAGCAAAGCCAAGTGATTTAATAAAAGAACCTTATGTATTTGAATTTTTAGGAATAAAAGAGCAAAAACCATTACTTGAAAAAGATTTAGAGAGTAAATTAATTAAACATATAGAAGATTTCTTACTAGAGTTAGGCAAAGGTTTTATGTTCGTTGGAAGTCAGCAAAGAATAACTCTTAATAATACTAATTATTATGTAGATATGGTTTTCTATAATAAATTTTTAAAGTCATATGTTTTAATAGATTTAAAAATGAGTAATTTGAAAGCAGAGAATTTGGGACAAATGAATTTATATTTAAATTATTATGAACAAGTAGTAAATGATGAATACGATAATAAACCTATTGGAATTATACTATGTACCGAAAAAGACAATGTAATGATGGAATTTGCTTTAAATGGTATTTCAAATAACTTATTTACTTCAACATATACGTATTATATTCCTAATAAAGAGCAATTAATAAACGAAGTAGAAAAAGTATTAAAAGATAATGAGGATTAGTTAGAAAACTAATTTAAATAGTAAAATGGAAGTGATAAAAGTGGCTAATAGTAAAAAACCTGAGAAAGCAAAAAAGCTAAATTTGATGAATTTTATACACAATATGAGGATATAGAAAAAGAAATGAATGCTTATTTAGAGTTTAATCCAAATGCTTTTAAAGATAAAACTATATTACTCCCTATAAAGCATCTAAAGTGATTGGAAGTTTTAGAGATATTACAATAGTAACTATTGTGTTTAGTGGATTATTCTATTTAATAGTAATTTTTTTAGACAATATTGAAGTAATTACTATGGCTAACATTTATATAGTAGTTGTAATGTATATACTTTTATCAGTAGCACAATTATTTAATTATTTATCAATTAAAAATGCTTTAAAAGAAAATATTAAACTTTCTGAAAAGTATAGTGGTAAAATAAAATGACATTATGACATTAAAAAGTGTGAGGGGTATTCCAAAAACTAATGTCATAATGTCATAAAAAGAAAGGAAAAATATTATAGAAAATAAATTTAATTTAACAAGAGAGCAAAATATATTTATTGCTAAAAGAAATATAGTTGATTATATTTGGAAAAGTGCCAATCTTGAAGGTATTGGAGTAACTTATCCACAAACACAAGCAATTTATGATGGTGGTATTGTTAATGGATTAACCGTTGATAAAATCATCGCTATAAATAATTTAAAATATGCTTGGGAATTTATTTTGGAAAATGAAAGTATTGAATATGATTATAAAACTTTATGTCATATTCATAAATTAGTTGCTGATAAATTAGTATTAGACCAAGAACTAGGAAGAATCAGAACAACGCCTGTTAATATTGGTACAAAATCGGGACCACAATTTCCTATTGAAAGTCAAATTAAAGAAGAATTAGAAACTTTATTAAATCAAGAAAATAAAACTAAAACAGAAATTGCTATTGAAATAATGTTATCAGTAATGAGAAGACAAATGTTTATTGATGGAAATAAAAGAGTTGCAATGTTATTTGCTAATAAAATAATGATTGATAATGGATGTGGAATAATTACTATAGCACAAGAAAATCAAGAAACATTTTATGAAAAACTTATTAAGTATTAAGAAAGTGGCGATATGCAAGATTTAAAACAATGGATTTATGATAATTGCATAGATGGAATTGAGTTAAACAATCATGAATAAATTAACATTAAAAATAGAATATTCGGATTTTTTGTAAATAAAATTTATTAAGTTTGATAATTATACTGAAAAACGTTATAATTTCAGTGCAATTGTCAAAGAAAAGGGAGAAAATTAATTATAAAATTGATAGTAATGTTCTTAAAAATTATGTAGAAGCTATTAATTCAATAAAAGCACCTATGAAT
>CAVCAD010000094.1:0-2810 GCA_963600145.1 Bacteroidaceae bacterium | reverse complement strand
GATGGTAGTGTTAAAATACCAAAAGTTTTACAACCTTATATGGGAGGTTTAGAAGCAATTAAGCCAAAAAATCAAAAATAAAAAATAGATAAAAGATAAGAAAAAACTCAAAATTTATTGTTGCATTATTGTTGCATTATTATTGCATTATTATTGCATTAAGTTTAAGAAGTATAGTATAATATAATTGGTGGTGATTAAAATGCTAGACTTTATAGAGGACTCAAGAAATGAATTTAAAGAAGTTTTAAATGATAAATTAGAAAAAGAAGTTGTTTGTTTTCTTAATTCAAACGGCGGGAATTTATATTTGGGTGTTAATGATTCTGGTGAGATTGTTGGAATAAATGATAATATTGATGATTTACAATTAAAAATTAAAGATAGAATTAAGAACAACATTTTACCAGCAACTCTAGGGCTTTTTGACATTGAAGTTAAAGAATATGATGGAAAAAAATTTTTGCACATTATTATTGCAAATGGTAATGAAAAACCATATTACTTACGAAAAAATGGTATGACAAGTGAAGGCTGTTTTATTAGAGTTGGCAGTTCATGTGAACATTTAAGCGAAAAACAAATTGAAGAATTGTATGGTACTAGAACAAAAAATTCGTTAAAAAATATTGTTTCTCCTACTCAGAATTTAACTTTTTCTCAATTAAAAATTTATTATGAAGAAATGAAATACAGTATTAATGATAACTTCTTAAAACAATTAGGATTAGTAATGGATGATGGTAGGTATAACTATCTTGCATATCTTTTAGCAGACAATAATGATATTTCAATTAAAGTTGCTACTTATTCAGGTACTGATGCTTATGATTTAATAGAAAGTGAAGAATATGGGTATTGTTGTTTAATTAAGGCTACAAAAAACGTTATAAATAAGTTTGAGCAAATAAATAAAACATATACTAAAATTACTAGTGAAGATAGAAAAGAAGTTAAGATGTTTGATAATGTTTCGGTAAAAGAGGCTATTACTAATGCTTTTGTTCATACACTTTGGGAACGTGAATATCCACCAAAGTTTGAGATTTTTAGTGATCATATTGCAATATCCTCAACTGGAGGATTACCATTAAATGTTTCTAAAGATGATTTTTTGAGAGGATTTTCAGCTCCAACACATCCAGAATTAATGAGGGTATTTAAAGATTTGGATTTGGTTGAACAATTAGGAACTGGAATTATAAGAATATTAAAATCATATAGTAAAGATGTATATGAATTCAGTGATAATTTTATAAGAGTTAATTTTAAATTTAAATCATCAGAAAGTTTATCAAATATACCAAAAGCTATAAGTAGAAATGATTATTTATTGACTGGAACACAAGAAAACATTATGAAATTAATAAAGAAAAATAATAAAATTACACAAAGTGAAATAAGTAATATACTTGATATAAATATTACAACAGTTGCTAGAAACTTAAAAGAATTAAAAAATCAAAATATTATCAAAAGAATTGGCTCAAATAAAAATGGTCAATGGGAAATACTTTAAACCTATTGACTTTTTATTATCGCTTTTCTTTTGGTAATATTATTTATAATTTTGTTTTACACCATTAATAATAATATCAGCAATTTGACTAATAGAAATATTTTGATTAATTTCTATTAATGTATAAAAATCCAGGCATGATAAATAAGTTTAATAAATATAAAGATAGTATTGACTATTTTTACAATTGTCAAAGAATTAAATGATAATATTTGAATAGTAACAAATTAAATGATAGAATATTATTATAATAAAAATATTTAAAGAATAATGAGGTTAGTATGTTAAAGAAATTTTTAATTATAATATTAGTATTAATGTTTTTTACTGGATGTAGTTATAAAACAAGTAATAAAAAGGTTTCAAATTATAGTGAAATGATTTGTTATAAGGAAGCAGAAGAAAACGATATTTCAAGTTCTAATATAGTTAATGTTATATTTGAAGATGAAAAAATATTTAAAATTACTATAAAAAATGATGCTTATTTTAGTAGAACAAGTTTAAAATACTTTAATAGTGAAGTTAAATATTTATCTCAGTTATATGAAAGCCTAGGTAAAATAGAAGGTATAACTAGTGAATTTACTTCTGAAGATTATTTTTATACAGGAAGTCTTACTATAAATTATAATATTATTAAAACATCTGATTTAGAAAATTTAAATATAGATTATAATTTTAATAAGAATACAAAACAAACAGATTTAATTTTGAAATTAGAAGCTGATAATTATAAATGTGAGTAATGATTATCAGCTTTTTTTCATATACTTTTTTAGGTGGTTAACATAAAAAAAATATTTGAAATAATTGGTGTTTTTTCTTTATTTATTTTTAGTTATATATATACAAGTAAAGTAGCATCTTTATTTCTTGAAACAGATGATTTAATGGTTAGTATTATAGATTATAAAGAAAAAAATGATTCTAATTGTAAAGAAGGATATATAACTGATGAAGGTATAATACTAGGAATAAGTGGATTAATAGTTGATAAAAATAAAAGTTATTCTAATATGAAAGGAAGTAAATTTGATGAAAATTTAGTAATATATTCAAAAGATAAATGCAAAATAAATAAAGAAAATAATTTAGATAAATATATTTTAAAAGGAAATAATAGTAAAAGAAGTATTTCTCTATTAATAAATATAAATAATTATGATGAAGAATTAATAAATTTTATAAATTCAAAAGATATAGATGTATCATTAGTATTAGATAATTTTATAGATATTAACGATAATTTAAAAAATAAAATAAAAAAATATTCTTTATTATATAGTGG
>CAVCAD010000093.1:0-10155 GCA_963600145.1 Bacteroidaceae bacterium | reverse complement strand
AAATAAGAATAAGTAAAAATATAATGGCTATTATAATAGGAATATTTACTAGTTATTTATTAGGATTTATAATACCAAATTTAATTAATTATACAGATCAATCTTTTATATTTAATAAAAAAATATACTTAACAAGTAAAATTATTAAACCAATATTATATTTATTACTTGGTACTATAACTTTATTTGAATTAAAACCTAATATATTAAATAAATTTATTGATATATATAAAAAGAAAGCATCATAAGATACTTTCTTTAATAAAAAAATGAAATTTATATTATTTCATTTTTTTATTAATATCACGTGTATTTTGCCAAATTCCTATTATTATCATACATAATTCATAAATAACTCTTAATAATAAATTTCCAAAAATAAGAGTTATTAGAAAACTGGTAAAACTACTTGATATTTTAGCAAAAGAATATAGTGTAATAAATAATGCAAGAAAAATATAAGCTATTTTTAAAATAGGTTCTATTAATACCTCTTTGAAATTTAAAAAACGTCTTAACCAATTTAAAAATTTATTATCATATTTCTTTTCTGGTTTAACAAATAAGAAATATATAATAAATGCACCAACAATTGCTAAAACAAGAGAAATAATAACCCAAATAGTAGATTCATTTAAATTATATATTAAATCTGTTGTACCATAATAATCATAATTATAATCGCTATACATATTTCAAATACTCCTTTCATTATTATAATACCATAAGATTAATATAAAAAAAATAAAAAGTATAAATGAAATTATATTATAGATAGAAATAATAAAAAAGCTTATCTTGTTATTGTAATGTTAATAAATATGTAAAGTGTTTAAATATAAATTGCTATAAAAAATTAATACTTGTAATAAACATGATAAATATGGTAAAATATTTTTAGAATAAGGGTGATTAGATTATGAATTCAAGAACTGATGTTAGTAATAAAGAATTATCAAAAAAGGTAATAGGAAGTAGAACAGAAAAGAATAAAAATTTATATAGTCAAATTAATAGAGAGGATTTTTCTAGGGTTAGAACTAATGATAATGTTAGAGTAATTGATGACCAACCAAAAGAAATTGATATAGAGAAAATAAAAGATTACATTAATAAAATGAATGATGAAGAACCTAAGAAAAAGAAAGTAGTAGTTAATCCTGTTGATACTGGTGAAATTAGAATAGATGAAGATGAAGAAAAGGTATATGATATAAATACTGTACTTGAAAAAGCAAAAGAAGAAAAACAAACTACATATGAAAATGAAAAACATAGAAGATTAAGAGATACTGGGTATGATATTTTAAATAGAATAGAGTTAGAAAAATCTAAAGAAAGTAATGTAAGTAAAAAAAATAATGAATTGTTAAGTGATGAAGATGTTTTAGAAAATGAAAAAACTTTAATGGATTTAATTAATACTGTTACAATAGCAAGAGATGATGTAGATTTATTAAGTGAACTTACTGAAAGTGAAAATAAAGAAGAAGAAAAAACTGATTCAATTGAAAAAGAAATAGAAAAAGCAAATGAACAAGATATTCATATTTCTAAAATACCTACTGAAGCAAAACAAGAAATTAAAGTTATTGAAGATAATTTGAATAAAAAAGAAAATGAAAAAATGAAAGATGAAATAGATAAAAGTTTTTATACTAACTCTATGTCATTTAGTAAAAAAGATTTTGAAGGTTTTGAAGATATAGAAAGTAGTGTTAAAAAGAATAATGTATTAGTAATACTTGCGATAATAATGCTTATTATTGTAATAGGACTTACAGCAATTGTTATATGCAATTATGTATTTGAAATTGGTTGGTTTTAATAAAATTTAAATTATACCTAATATGTGGTATAATTTTTATTAGCGGTAAATTTTATATATAGGAGGTTTTTATGGGTTTTTTAGATAAAATTAAGAAAGCTTTTGTAAAGGAAAATAATGATAAAGATATAGAAAAGTATGATGAAGGACTTCTAAAAACAAGGGATAATTTTGTTAAAGAATTAAGTATTTTAGGAAGTAAATATACTAAGGTAACTGATGAATTTTATGATAGACTTGAAGAAATATTAATTATGGCAGATATTGGTGTTAATACTGTTATGGATTTTATGAAAAGACTTAAGAAAAGAGTAAAAGAAGAAAATATTTCTGATTTTGAATATTTAAAGGAAGTAATTGTTGATGAATTATTTATGATTTATGTAAATGATGATGTTTTGTCTAGTAAAATAAATTATAATAAAGATGGTATGACTGTAATACTTTTTGTTGGTGTTAATGGTGTTGGAAAAACAACAACAATAGCTAAACTTGCTAAAAAGATGAAAAATGAAGGCAAAACAGTTATGTTAGTAGCAGCAGATACTTTTAGAGCAGGAGCTGTAAATCAATTAAAAGAATGGGCTAAGAGAACTGATTCATATTTTTATGGAAGTGAAACACAAAAAGACCCTTCAAGTGTTATATATGATGGAATTAATGAGGCTAAAGAAAAAAATGTTGATGTAGTATTAGTAGATACTGCCGGTAGACTTCAAAATAAAATGAATTTAATGAATGAACTTGCTAAAATGAATAAAGTAATTTCTTCTTTAGTAGAAAATGCTCCACATGAAACTTTACTTGTTTTAGATGCAACTACTGGTCAAAATGGTATAAGTCAAGCAAAGAATTTTAAAGAGATAACTAATATTACAGGTATTGTTTTAACTAAATTAGATGGAACAGCAAAAGGCGGAATAATTCTTGCGATTAAGGAAAGCGTAAATATTCCAGTTAAGTATATAGGACTTGGTGAAAAAGCAGAAGATTTAATCCCATTTGATATAGAAAAATATATTTATGGTTTATTCAAGGAGTTTTAAATGCAAGAAAGGGATAAAATATTAAATTTATATGATATTTATAAAGACTTATTAACAACTAATGAACAAAATTATTTTAAACTTTATTATTTTAAAGATTTAACATTTAATGAAATAAGTGAAGAATGCAGTGTAAGTAAATCTTATGTATCTAAAGTAATTAAAAATGTAGTAAATAAATTAAACAATTATGAAGATAAAATAAATATGTATAAAATAAAAGAAGAACTTAAAAATATTATAAAAGATACTAAAGATAATAGAATAACTAAATTATATGAAAAATTATAGGAGGTAATTATGTTTCAAACATTATCAGAAAGACTAGAAAAAGTAGTTAGTAATATAAAAGGATATGGAACTATTAATGAAAATAATATTTCAGATATGATGAGAGAAATTAGATTAGCATTATTAGAGGCAGATGTTAACTATACTATAGTTCGTGAATTTACTGAGAAAGTAAAAGAAAAAGCATTAGGTGAAGAAGTAAGAAAAAGTTTAAAACCATCAGAAATGTTTGTAAAAATACTTAGAGATGAATTAGTAGATTTATTAGGAACAGAAAAATCTGATTTAATTATTAATAATAGTGGTAATACTATTGTTTTAGTTGCAGGTTTACAAGGTAGTGGTAAAACAACAACTATAGGTAAACTTGGTAATTTAATTAGAAAGAAATATAATAAAAAGCCTTTATTTATAGCTTGTGATATTTATAGACCTGCCGCTATTGACCAATTAAAACAAATTGGTAAAGAATTAAATATTGATGTATATGAAGAAGGAAAAGGCAATCCAATTGATATTATTAATAATGGTTTAAAATATGCTAAAGAAAATGGAAATAATTATATTTTAATTGATACCGCAGGAAGACTTCAGATAGATGAAGAGTTAATGAATGAGGTTAAAAATATTGAAAATGAATTTAAACCTGATGAAGTACTTCTTGTTATAGATGCAATGATGGGGCAAGATGCTATTAATGTTATTAATGGATTTAATGATGCTCTTCATTTAACTGGTTGTATATTAACAAAAATGGATGGCGATACTAAAGGTGGTGTTGCTCTTTCACTAAGACATTTAACTAATGTAGCTATTAAATTAATAGGTGATAGTGAAAAAATGGATGGTTTAAGTGAATTTGATCCAAAAAGAATGGCTGATAGAATTCTTGGAATGGGAGATTTACTTTCTATAATTGAAAAAACAGAAAGTGTTATAAATGAAGAAGAAGCAGAAGAAACCGCTAAGAATTTAAGAAAAGGTAAATTTGATTTAGAAGATTTTTTAAGAACACTTAAAACTATTAAAAAAATGGGGCCTCTTGAAAACATATTAAAATTAATACCTGGAGCAAATAAAATGGGAATTAATAATATTAATATTAATCCAAAAGATATTGCCCATATAGAAGCTATTGTACTTTCTATGACAGTAGAGGAAAGAAGAAATCCAGATATTTTAAAAGCTTCAAGAAAAATAAGAGTAGCAAAAGGCAGTGGTAGAAGTGTTGAAGAAGTAAATAGACTTTTAAAACAATTTGATGAAATGAAAAAGATGATGAAAATGATGAAAAATGGGAATTTTAAGATGCCATTTTAGAATATTGATATAATTACCTATACTTTAATTTTTTATTAACATAATATGTTAGTGAAAAGGAGAGTGTAATAATGCAAAATGATTATGGTATGTATCAAGGATATAAGGTAGAAACAACAGCAAGTGAAACAACAGGAAGTACTATGAATAATCAAAGCATAAATTATAGTGACTTTCAAGGATGCCCAATATATGAATGTCCTCAAGAAAGACAAATACATAAACAAATAATTCATAATGTTCCACAAGAGTGATAATTTATGATAGACCAAAATATGAAAGAGAAAATAAGTACAAACTAAAGACATTTTGATAAGAAATGTCTTTTTGTGTGGTATAATATCTATAGGTGATTTCTATGAAGGTATTAAGTTTGACAGAACCTTTTGCAACTTTGATATGTGAAAAAAAGAAACTAATTGAGACTAGAGGTTGGAAAACAGATTATAGAGGTGAATTATATATTCATGCAAGTATTACTAAACCCTCTAAAAATGATTTGGAGGATAAAGAATTGATGTTTTTAGTTGATAATAAAAATATGAACTTTGGAAATATTATTTGTAAATGTAATTTAGTGGATTGTACCTATATGACTCAAGAGTATGTAGAACAAATGAAAGAGAATAATCATCAAGAATATATTTGTGGGGAATATAAAGAAGGTAGATATGCTTGGATACTTGAAAATATTCAACCTATAAAACCCATAAAAGCAAAAGGACAAGTTAATATTTGGGAATATTATAATGAATCAGAAATTATGAATTTATTGGATAATATAGAATATGGATGGGGTGATAAAAATAATGGTAAACATGCTATAGTAGATGAAACTTATTCAGATAATTATGTATTACAATCACCAAAAGAAATAATAAAAAATAAAATTGGTGTATGTTGGGATCAGGTAGAACTTGAAAGATACTACTTTAAAACAAATGACTGGAATATTAAAACTTATTTTATAGTTCATTATGATAATGACAAATGTCCAACGCATACATTTTTAACATTTGAAAAAGATAATAAGCATTATTGGTTTGAACATTCATGGGAAAAGTTTAAAGGAATACACGAATATAACTCTCTAAAAGATTTATTAGCCTCAGTAAGAGAAAACTTTATTAAATATGAGTTAAATAATAATTATAATAAAAATAATCTTTGTATATATAATTATAAAAAGCCAAAATATCATCTAAATGTTTTAGAATTTTATAAACATTGTGAATCAGGTATTAATATTTCATTGGAGGAAATGTAAATGGATATAAATAAAATAAAAAAGGAATTAATTAAACAAAAAGAATCAAAGTTTAAAGGAAATATATATCATTATTCTCAAGTTAATTTTTCATATAATTCAAATAAGATAGAGGGCAGTAGATTAACTAGTGATCAAACTGAAGCTATATTTGATACATCATCTTTCATTCCTAAAAGTGATGATTTAATTAAGTTAGACGATTTAACTGAATCTAAAAACCACTTTAAATTATTTGATTATATGTTAGATAATGTTGATAATGATTTGTCAAAAGAAATGATTATCGAGATGAATAAGATATTAAAAAGAAACACTAGTGATGAAGAAAATCCTAGATACAATGTTGGTGGATTTAAAGTAGTTCCAAATATGATAGGTCTTGTTAATGTTATTAATACAACTTCGCCAGAAAAAGTTGAAGAAGAAATTGATGAATTACTTGTTCAATATAATTCTAAAAATAATATTACTTTAGAAGATATTATTGATTTTCATTATAGTTTCGAGAAAATTCACCCCTTTGGTGATGGCAATGGAAGAGTTGGTAGAATTATAATGTTTAAGGAATGTTTGAAAAATAATATTATGCCATTTATTGTATTAGATGATGATAAACCTTATTATATGAGAGGGTTAAAAGAGTATAAAACTGATAAAATGTTTTTAATTGATACAATAAAGCACGAACAAGATTTGTATAAGAAAATCTGTGAAAAATTATTAAATTTTGAAATTGAGGAAAAATAATTAAAAATTTGATCATCCTATAATTTTTATTAATTTGAGAATTTTAGGATGTTTTTATATGCTATAAAATATTATAAAATAAGGATATTTCCTTTATAGCATCCTATCAAGTAGGATGAATTTCGTGAGTACGAAATAAGAATTGTGTATATAGTTTTCTTTATTTTAAAGGGAAAACTATATATTGATACACAACTTTCTTATCCTGCTGTTTTGTAATTTATTAAATTATGAATGTTTTTAGGATGATAGACAAAATTTTCTATACATTATGACTTGACTCCTAATTTTAGTGGAGGTATCATGCTTCATGCAAAAAGGAGATGATGTTTATGCTAACCCAAAAGAGAGTGAATGTTTATAAGTAATACTAAATATATGTGTAATTTTAGATTTGCACGATTTAGTATTACTAAAATTAGTTATTTATCCATAAGTTTAAATGAGGAGTTTAAAATATATGGATAAGTATAATATTAATTATATCTTTAAAGAAGAAAAAGATATTAATGAAATACTCATAGGCGTTTTAAAAAAAGAATTAAAAAAATATATTCTAATGATTTGTAAAAATGAAAAATGTGAGGTACCATCATCATGTACTTATTTATCTCAAGAAGGGAGAAAAAGTTGTTAGAGAGTTTAAATAAGATATATAATGTTGGACTTTATATAAGGTTGTCAAGAGAAGATGATGATAAAGCATATGAAAGTGAGAGTATTACAAATCAAAAGAGTTTATTACTTCAATATGTAAAAGAGAACAATTTAAGAGTTTATGATATCTATATTGATGATGGCTATTCTGGAACTAATTTTGATAGACCTGATTTTAATAGGTTGCTTAGAGATATTGAATTAGGTAAAATAAATATGGTTATTACAAAAGATATGTCTAGACTTGGAAGAGACTATATTGGTACTGGAAATTTAATTGAAAAGTATTTCCCAGAACATAATGTTAGATATATTGCAGTTACAGATAATATAGATACCTTTTTAGATAGTTCAAATAATGATATTGCACCATTTAAAGCCATAATGAATGATATGTATGCCAAAGATATTTCAAAAAAAATTAAATCAAGTTTAAGAGCAAAACAAAAAGAAGGTAAGTTTGTTGGTGGGAGAACTCCATTTGGATATGATCAAGATCCAGATGATAAAAATCATTTAGTGGTAAATGAAGAACAAGCACTTGTAGTTAAAAGAATATTTGACATGTGTTTAGATGGATTATCTTTTTTTAAAATAGCAAAGAGGTTAACTAACGAAGGAGTAAAAACACCAGCTGGGTATTATAGTTTTGAATGGAAAAGTAATTATAATTTAAAATATGGAGAGTGGCATTCTAAAACAATAAGAGATATTTTAACTAATCAGATGTATATAGGTGATATGGTTCAAAATAGAAGAAGTAAAGTTAATTATAAAGTTAAAAAAGTTATTAGAAATAATCCGAAAGATTATATAATTGTCGAAAATACTCATGAATCTATTATTGATAAAGAAACATTTTATGAAGTACAAATGCGAATTCCTAAAAATGTTGGAAGAAATGAAAAGAAAGAAAATCATTTATTAGATGGACTTTTATATTGTGGAGATTGTGGTCATAGAATTTCAATACAAGCAAGAAGAAAAAAAGATAATAGATGTTATACTATTTGTAATTATTATCGTACTTATATGAAACAAAAACTTTGTACAACTCATTCAAACAATTATGATGAATTAGAAAAAGTTATAATTAGTTCATTAACTAATATGTGTTTAAATTATCTTAATAAAGATAAAGTTAAAAATGATGTATTAAATAATCTAACTGAAGATAATAAGTTTAATAATAAAAAAGAGTTAGAAATACTAACTAATGGTATTAAACAAGTAAATGATAATTTGGATATTATTTATATTGATAAGTTAAATAAAAAGATAACTGAAGAACAATTTGAAAGAGTAAAAGTAAAATTAGAAAATGAATTAATCATCAAACAAAAAAGATATAATGAATTAAATAATAGTGTTAATGATAACATCAATAAAAAATCTAAAAATAAAATGATTAATGAGTATATTAATAAATTTTTATCTATGAAAGAACCAAGCAGAGAATTAATAATTATCTTAATTGATAGAATTGAAATATTTGAAGATAAAACTATTAATATTAAGGTTAATTTTAATAATTCGATTTAAAATCATGGTATAATTATTTTGGAAGTGGTTTTATGGATGCAATTAAAAGTTTTTTTGAAGGTATTATAAATATATATTCAAATAATCCAAAGTTGTTATTAGAAACTATTATTTTGATAGCATTATGCATAATATTAAAAGCATATTATCCAAAGTTTAGAGGTTTTATGGGAGAATTTTGGGTTAAATTAGAACTAGGAAAGTTGCCTAAAGATAAATATATTGTGTTAAATGATATTATGTTAAAAGATGAAAAAGGCACTCATCAAATAGATCATTTGGTTTTATCAAAATATGGTATTTTTGTTATTGAAATGAAAAACTATTATGGATTGATTAAAGGAAAAGAATTTGATAATAAGTGGTGTCAATATTTAGGAAAAAATAGGAGTTATTTTATAAATCCTATTCATCAAAATTATGGTCATATAAAATCTTTATCAAGTTTACTTGAATTAGATGATAAAAGTTTTATTTCAATTATTTGTTTTTCTAATCAAGCAAAGGTTGATGTTAGATGTAGTAGTATAGTTACACAAGTTGACTATTTAAAAAATGAAATTTTAAAATGTAAAGAATTACTTGTTGAAGATGATATAAAAAAATTAAAAAATATAATTATATCTAATAATATTGAAGATAAGTCGTTAAGAAAACAACACGTGAAAGATGTTCGAGTTAAAATCAATAGTGATAAAGAATTAGAAAATAATATGATATGTCCTAAATGTGGAAACGAATTAGTTGAACGAAATGGCAAATATGGCAAATTTATTGGATGTTCTAGTTATCCAAAATGCAAATATATTAAAAAATAAATCTATCAAAAAAGGGCAAGGACATGTGTGTCCTATAAATACAAGAATTATAAATCATCATATATTTAAACATACTTATAGCCCATGTTATACTTGTTGTGAAGAAAATACTTGTTGTAATGTATATGAGGGATGTTGTAATAATTTTTAAAATTAAAATATAAAAAGAATGTCAAGAAAATATTTTCTTAACATTCTTTTACTTTATGAGTTTATTATTGTATGATCATTTTTTTCTTTATTTTTATTAGTAATTAAACAATATAATTTTTCAATTTGTATTTCTTTATCAAGTAGAGGAAACCCTTTTTCATTATTAGATATTATTTTTATATCAATATATTTTTTTATATTTTTTAAATAACATCTTCCTTTGTTTGATATACCAAGTATTTTAATATAATTTATTTGATAATTATCTTCTTTTAATATATTTAAAAATATATTATTAAGTTTTCTTTTAATATTATTTATTTTATATCTTTTAGAAATAAGAACATTTACAAAATCATCATAACTTGTTTTTAAATTAATATACTTTTTAATTCTATTATCAAAACCTTCATCAATATCTTTATATATATTTAAATTATTAGTAGTAATAATTTTATATTTTAAAATTTTAAAATATAAATC
>CAVCAD010000092.1:0-13460 GCA_963600145.1 Bacteroidaceae bacterium | reverse complement strand
TAAATAATAAAATAATATATGAAAGAAGGTAAATATGAAAAGTAAAGTATATTTTATTAGAAAAATAAGTAAGGAAAATTTAGTAAAGATTTATGATGCTTTAAATGTATCATTACCACAGCCGGTTGCTATTAAGGTTCATTCAGGTGAAGAAGGTAATCAAAATTATCTTCATCCAGAATTTTATAAGGATATTGTTTCTCATGTAAATGGTACTATTGTTGAATGTAATACTGCATATGATGGAGCAAGAAATACTACTAAAAAACATTTAAAATTATTAGAAGATCATTTATGGACAAAATATTTTAATGTTGATTTATTAGATGCAGAATCAGATTTAAAATTAAATATCCCAAATGGTAAAGTAATAAAAGAAAACTATGTAGGCAAAAATATTGAAAAATATAATTCTATGCTTGTTATTTCACATTTTAAAGGTCATCCAATGGGTGGATATGGAGGTAGTTTAAAACAACTTTCTATCGGTTGTGCTTCTACTATGGGTAAATGTTTAATTCATTCTGCTGGTAAAATAAAAGATCAAACTAAATTATGGGATAACATTGCTTCTCAAGATAAATTTTTAGAAGCAATGGCTGATGCCGCATCTTCTGTTATTAATTATTTTAATTCTAATATTGCTTATATTAATGTAATGTGTAATATGTCAGTTGATTGTGATTGCTGTGCTGTAGCTGAAGACCCTTGCATAAAAGATATTGGTATTTTAGCTTCTCTAGATCCAGTAGCAATTGATAAAGCGTGCTTAGACTTAGTTAAATCTTCAAATGATTTAGGTAAAGAACATTTCTTAGAAAGAGTAAACTCTAGACATGGATTTCATACAATTGAAGCAAGCAAAGAATTAAATTGTGGAAATACTGATTATGATTTAATAGAATTATAAAATTAATTTCATATTGTATAAAAAGTTTTATTTTCCTTCATTATTATATTGGAGGGAAAATAATGTCTAAAAAAAGTGTTGAAATAACAGGTTTGTCTACAGCAAATATAAAAATACTAAGTGATGAAGAACAAAATATTTTATTTGCTAAAATGAAGAAAAATGACATGAAAGCTAGAGAAGAATTAATAAATGGAAATTTAAGACTAGTTTTAAGTATACTCAAAAAATTTAATGGAAGAGTAGAAAATATGGATGATTTATTCCAAATAGGCTGTATAGGACTCGTTAAAGCAATAGATAATTTTGATCCATCATATAATGTTAAATTATCTACATATGCTGTCCCAATGATACTTGGTGAAATTAAAAGATATATTAGAGATAATAGTATTTTAAGAATTAGTAGAAGTGTTAAAGATTTATCATATAAAATAATTAAATTTAAAGATGAATATACTATATTAAATGGTGCTGAACCAACTTTAAAGCAAATCGCAGATGAATTTTCTGTTAATGAAATTGATATTTCAAATGCACTTCAAAGTTTAAATGAACCTGTTAGTATTTTTGAACCTATTTATAATGATGGAGGAGAAACTATATATTTATTTGATCAAATAGAAGATATTAAAAGTAGTAAAAATACAGAAGAATTATTAAATTTAAAAAAAGCCTTATTAGAAATTAAAAACAGAGAAAGAAAAATTTTATTATCTAGATTTCTATATGGTAAAACTCAAATTGAACTTGCTAGTGAATTTAATATCTCTCAAGCACAGGTATCTAGACTTGAAAAAAACGCTATTAAAAACGTTAAAAAATTAATGAAATAAACTTTATTAATTTTTTATTTTATATTAAAATATTAATGTAGGTGAATGAAATGAATAAAAAAGGATTTACTTTAGTAGAAATGCTTGTTGTTGTATCTTTACTTGCTGTATTAGCTAGTATTGTTATACCTTTAGTACTTAATGTAAATAATTCAGCAAATAAGAGAAGCTTTGAAACTAAAAAGAATTTAATTGTTAATGCTGCGGAAATGTATGTACATGAAAATCATTATTCTTTATCAAGTAGTACTAACATATCAACTTCTAAAAATTATTATTGTGTTTCAGTTGAGGAAATACTTACAAGCACATACCTAGAAACTGACTTAAATAATGGTCAAAAGAATTGTACTAGTATTAATGGTTGTGTAACAAATCCTGTTGATGATAGTATTTTAAATAGTAAAGTTATTAAAGTAGAAGTAAAAAATGGTAATTATATTGGATCATGGGATAATAATTGTTAATTAATTAGTATATTATAATAAAAGTCTTCATAAAATTTTAGTGGAGGATTTTTTATGATTTTAGAAAGAAAGTTATTTAAAAATGGTGGTATTTGTAATCAAGAAAGTGTTAAACTAAATAAAATAGATATTGATTTAGATAAACTTGAAAAGGATTTATCTATTCCTAAAAATATTCTTTATTCTCATAAAAATTGGGCACTAAATGATAAAAATGAATATTATTATTATAAAGTTTTAAATAATTATAATGATTTTATAGGAGAAGAACTAGCAAAAAAACTTAAACTACCAACCGCACATTATGAACTAGGTAAAATAGATGATAATTTTGTTGTAGCAACTAAAAATTTTAATATTAATAATGTAAAATATATTAATGCTTTTGAACTATTAAATAATGATATTTCTTATCAAACTAATATATTTAAACTTAAGTTTTTAGAAAATATATATGGTAGAAATTTAGTTTTAGAAATACTTAAAATGACATCTTTAGATATTTTTATGAGACAAATAGATAGAATACCAAGTAATTATGCCTTTGAAAATTGTAATAATAAAATACAACTTGCTCCTTTATATGATTATTCATTTGCTTTTTTTGATTATGAAAATTATAAATATTTAAATTATTTATTAAAATTAGATTTTTCATATGATATTGAAGGAATAAAAAATATAATAAATAAATATCCTGAATTTTATAATTATTTGTCTTTAATGAATAATATTAATTTAAGAGATTTAGTAAATAATATAACTAATAAAAATAATTTTAATTATAATAAAATATTAGATGAAAAATATGATAGAGAAAATGAAAATAGTCATAAACTTTTAAAAAAGATAATATAGGAAATATATATGAGATTATCTGAACTTCAAAAAAAAGATATAGTTAAAATAGATACAGGTTTAAAACTTGGAAAAATAATTGATATTGAATTTAATAATGATACTGGAGTAATTGAAAAATTAATTGCTGAGAATAATAAAGGTTTTAAAAGTATGTTTTCAAATGAATTTGATTATGAAATAGAGTATAAGAATATTAAAAAAATAGGTAAAGATGTAATATTAATTTTATAATTAACTTGAATTTATCAAGTTTTTTTTGTATCATAACTATATGAAAAAAAGAATATATCTATTATTTTTTGTATTAATAGTAGTTTTAATTGATCAAATAACTAAAATTTTAATAAATAAATATATTAATTTAAATGAAAGTAAAATAATTATAAAGAATTTCTTTAAATTTACTAATTCACATAATTATGGAGCTGCTTATGGTATATTAAGTGGTAAAACTTATTTTCTAATATTAATATCTATTATAGTTTTTATTTATTTAATTAAAGAAATAAATAAAAGTACAAATAAATATTTAAATTTATTTTATTCTATGATTATTAGTGGACTTACAGGTAATTTAATAGATAGAGTAATATTTGGTTATGTTAGAGATTTTATCTCATTTAGTTTTTTTGGTTATAATGCTGCGATATTTAATATAAGTGATATATTTATTTTTGTAGGTGCGATGATGATGCTATTATATTATGTGAGGGATGAATATGAAAGAAATAAAAGTAAATGAAAATGATGAAAATAAAAGATTAGATATTTTTTTAAGTAATTATTTAAATGAAACTAGAAGTCTAATTACTAAGCATATAAAACTTGGTGATATTTTGTTAAATGGAAAAAAAGTAAAACCAGGTGAGGTATTAAAAAAAGAAGATATAATAACTATTAATAGTTTGAAATCGGCAAATGCAGTTATTCCTTCTAACATTAAATTAGATATATTATATGAAGATAATGATATTATAGTTGTAAATAAAAAAAGTGGGATGGTAGTTCATCCGGCCGCAGGTAATTATGAGAATACTTTAATGAATGCTTTATTAAATCACACTAATAAGTTAAGTGATGTTAATGGGAACTTAAGACTAGGAATTGTTCATAGAATAGATAAAGATACTAGTGGTATTTTAGTTGTTGCTAAAAATAATAAAGCACATAATATTTTAGCAGCAAGTTTTAAAAATAAAACTATTAAAAGAAAATATATTGCTTTAGTAAGTAAAGTTATAGAAGAGGATAGTGGAAGAATAGATGCTCCTATAGGAAGAAGTAAAAAAGATAGAAAAAAGATGGAAGTAACTGATGTTAATGCTAAAAAAGCAGTTACTAATTTTAAAGTATTAGAAAGGTATAAAAATGCAACTTTAATTGAATGTATACTTGAAACAGGTAGAACTCATCAAATAAGGGTACATATGGCATATATAAATCATCCTATTATAAATGATAAGGTTTATTCAAATAATATTATAAATGATTATGGTCAAATGCTTCATGCTTATTATTTAGGATTTAATCATCCTATTACTAATGAATTTATGGAATTTAATTGTCCTTTTGAAGAAGAATTTATTAATATTTTAAATATGTTTAAAGATTAAGAAAGTAAATACTCATTGATAAAACAGTAGCATATATATTAAATATACAATATGGTAAAAGTAAATATGCTCCTTTTTTATTTAATAATCTTGTTTCTAATAACATAAATATTGAACTAATAAATGTTATAGTTGTTAGAGTAAAACCTAAGAATGGACTTTTTAATGTAAAAAATGCATAAATAAATAATTCATTTGCTATATAATTGGTTATGAGTACATAAAAGTAATCACTATTTATATAAAATTTATTATCTTTAATAATTATAAATATTGATATAGTAATTAATAAATATAATATTATCCATATGATTGCAATTAAATTATTTGGAAGTATAAAGTTAGGAAGATTAAGTGAATTATAATAAGAGGTATCTATCTTAAATATTAAACCACCTATACTCCATAATAAATATATTACAGTAAATAATAAAATATTTTTTATAATTTTCATTTTATCACCCTTTACTAATTATATGAAAAATAGTAAAATAATATTACGTTCTGGAGGAAAAAAATGGAAAAAGTTAAAAACAGAATAGTAGTTGGTAATAAAGAAATGAATGTAGTTAAATTAATACATTATTTTATTACAGAAAAAAATTATAAACCAGTTATTATTAATGGTTCTATGCAAACTGAATATTGGTTAGAAAATTTAAGTAGTGATATTAAAATAATAAGAATTAATGCAAAACATATTCATAATAATGATCAATTTGAATATGATGTTAGACGTGCTGGTATAATTCTTGATAATATTAAAAGAAAAACATTTTCTTTTAATATTAATATGCTTAATTTATTTTTAGATATTTCAGATGATGTAAATATTGTAGATGAAAATAATATTATAAATGTTGGTATAAATAAAAATATAAGTAATAATAAAGAATTAAATGAACTTTATCCTGATATTAAAACAAAAATATCTAATAAAAAAGAAGATTTTTTTGAATTTATTAGACTTGCTGATGAAATGAATGCTAAAGCAGAAGAAAATGAAAATAAAGTATTTAAAGCATTTAATAGTACAAAACCTTTACTAAGTTATATTTTAATATTTATTAATGTAGTTATTTTTATTCTTATGAATTTAAATAATAATATACATGATGAGATTATTTTATTATTTGGTAATCATTATTTATTTCTTAAAAATTTAGAGTTTTATAGATTATTTACTTGTATGTTCTTACATGCTGATATTATTCATTTATTATGTAATATGTATGCACTTTATGTTATAGGACCAGATGTTGAAAGGTATTATGGAAGATTAAAGTTTTTAATTATCTATATAATTAGTGGAATAGTGGGAGCATTATTTTCATGTACATTTAATTCTCTATTAAGTATAGGAGCAAGTGGCGCTATCTTTGGTTTATTTGGTGCAATGTTATATTTCTCATATAATTATAGAGCAACTATTTCATCATTTTTACAAAGCCCTATAATTCCAACAATTATTATAAATTTAGTTTTAGGTTTTGTATCTACTAGTATTGATGTAATGGCACATATAGGTGGATTAATAGGCGGTATTTTAGTTTCTTATACATTAGGATTAAAAACAGGAAATAAAAAGTCTGATAAAATTAATGGATTAATTGTTACAATATTATTAATATTATTCTTAATGTATATTGTTATATTTAAGAAAAGTGTTATATAAAAAATGAATTAGTTTTTTACTAATTCATTTTTTATATATAATTATAATTTTCTGTATAAACCTATAGCTTTACCAAGAATAGTTACTTTATTAAGTATTATAGGAAGCATAGTATCATTTTCTGGTTGTAATCTAAAATGATCTTTTTCTTTATAGAATGTTTTAAGAGTTACTTCATTATTTTCATTTAAAGCAACAACTATTTCACCATTTCTAGCAACATTTGTTCTTTTAATAATAACTATATCTTTATCAAATATACCAGCATTTATCATACTTTCACCGCTTACATTAAGAGCAAATATTTCTTGATTTTTAGGAACTAAGTAGCGAGGAAGTGATATATATTCATCAGGGAATTGTATTGCTTCTATTGGATTACCTGCGGTTACTTTTCCAAGTAAAGGTACTTGCATCACTTCTTCTTTTTCTTCAATATATTCATTAGGCACAAGTACTTCTAAAGTTCTAAATTTAGAACTTTTTTGAGAAATATATCCTTTTTTAGCTAGATGTTTTAAATGAACAAATACAGTAGCAGAGCTATTTAAGTTAGCTTCTTTACATATTTCTCTAACAGTAGGAGCATAACCGTTTTTAGCAATATTCTTTTTAACTATATTTAATATTTCTTCTTGTTTTTTAGTTAATTTTTCCATGTATTATAACCTCCATTTAAATGCTAACATAAAAATGTAAAAAAGTCAAACAAATGTACTACTTTTTCTTGACACGAACATTTATGCGTGTTAATATTAATTTGTAAGAAAGAAGGAGTGATTGAAATGGAAAAAATATTTGATGATTATAAAGGAATAGTAATATTTTATATTATTATAGCTATATTAACGTTATTATTTATTAATTGTAAGGATAATACTAACTCGAATATTGTTTCAAACTCTTTAACTAATAATGTAAAAGTATATGCATAATTTCTTGCTTTTATTACTGCTTTCTATATAATATTTAGTTATATGGAGGTTAACTAAATGAAACAATTTTTTGCATATAAAAAGGATAAAGATATTTTATATTTAAATAAAGATGAACTTAATCATATTAAAAATGTTTTAAGAATGAAAAAAGGTGAAAAGATAGAGGTAGTTTGTTTAGACAAAAAATATGAAGCAATACTTAATGAAGATTATTTGTCATGTAAGATTATAAAAGAAATTAATGAAGAATATAAAAAATCATTAAAAAAGATTTTTTATATTCCTGTTTTAGTAGAAGATAAAATGAGCTTTATTTTCCAAAAAGGAACAGAACTGGGTATAGATGAATTTGTACCAATTTCATTTGAAAGATGTAAAGTAAAAATAACAGAAAAAAATGAGATTAAAAAATTAGATAGATGGAGAAAAATAGTTGAAAATGCTTCTATGCAATGTAAACGAAAAAGTATTCCAATGATAAATAAAATCTATAAAGTTAAAGATATAATCCCATCATCAGATGTAAATATCGTTTGTTCTCTTGACAATACCAATGTAAAATCTTTTAAAGAAATGTTAACCAACTTAAATTCTTATGCTACAATAAGTGTGTTATTTGGACCAGAAGGTGGGCTTACAAAAGAAGAAGAGATGATTTTGACTGATAAAGGTTTTGTTAAAACAAGATTATGTAATAATGTTTTAAGAACAGAGACAGTTATATTATACACAGGTTCAATAATAGATTTTTTATACGAAGGTGAATAGTGTATGCAAGGATTTAATAGTTTTATTGAAGATATTTTTTCAAAACAATATTTATTATTATTTATAATTGTCTTAGTAGCTTTAATATTAGTAGTTGTTTTTATGCTTATTAAACTTCAGTATTCAGAAAGAAAAGAAGAAGATGAAGAAGATGAAGAAGATTTAGCATTTAATAATAATAAAAATAGTAAAGTTGATGATTTAGTTATAGATAAAAAAATCCAAAATGATGTTGTTAAGAATGATGAAAAAGAAGAAGCAAGAGAAGTAATAAGTGAAAGTAAAGAAGAAAAAAAAGATTCTTTAGAAGATTTATTTAATATAGAACTTGAACAAATAGAAAATTTATCTAAAGATAAAGATTTGAATGATAAACAAATTATAAATAATGAAATTAATGATAACGATGATGAAAGTACAGCTATTATTAGTAATACAGAACTATTATCTAAACAAAAATCAATTAAAGAAGAATTAGGATTTGATAATGAAACTATAATTAGAGCTTATGAAGAGGAACAAGAAAAAAAGGCAATAATAAGTTATGATGAACTATTAAATAATGCTAAAGCATTAAGAGATACTTTTAAAATACCTGAAAAAGAAAGTAGTGAAAGTGAAGTAATAGTAAATCCAATAGAAGTAGAAACAGAACAACTTCATGTAACTAGTTATATAGTAGAGGAGGAATTTCTAAATACTTTAAAGAAATTTAGATTAAATTTAAAATGAAAACATTTTGTATAAAAACTTTGGGTTGCAAGGTTAATTCTTATGAAAGTGAATTTATAAGAAACCTTTTTTTAAATGAGGGATATACTTTATCAGAGAATAATCCAGATGTTTATGTAATAAATACTTGTACAGTTACAAATGATGCTGATAAGAAAAGTAAAAAAATAATTAATAGTATTAGAAAAAATAATAAAGATTCTATAGTAGTTGCTTTAGGATGTTTTTGTCAGAATAAAATGAATGATATAAATAAATATATTAATGCTGATATAATACTTGGAAATAAAGATAAAAGTAAAATAGTAAATTATGTAAATGAATTTTTAAAAAATAAAAAGAAAATAGTAAAATTTTATGATATGAATATTCAAGAATTTGAAGATATGGAAATTAAATGTTATGCTAAAGCAAGAGCATTTGTTAAAATTGAAGATGGTTGTAATAATTTTTGTTCTTATTGTATTATTCCATATGTTAGAGGAAGAGTTAGAAGTAAAAATATTGATAAAGTTATTCATGAGGTCGATAATTTACTTTTAAATGGTCATAAAGAAATTGTTTTAACTGGTATACATATTGGTCAGTATGGTAAAGATATTAATTTAAAATTATATAATTTATTAACTGAACTTTTAAAAAACAATAAACTTAAATGTTTAAGATTATCTTCTATTGAAGTGGTTGAAATAGATGATGATATAATAAATTTAATAAAGAATAATAATAAAATGGCATCTCATATGCATATTCCTCTTCAAAGTGGATGTGATAAAATTTTAAAATTAATGAATAGAAGATATAATAAAAAAGAATATAAATTAATAATTGATAAAATAAGACAAGCACGTGAAAATATATCTATAACAACTGATGTAATTGTTGGCTTTCCTATGGAAACAGATGAAGATTTTAAAGAAACATATAATTTTTGTAAAGAGATGAAATTTACTAAAATACATGTTTTTCCTTACTCAGATAGAGAGGGTACAGTAGCATCTAAAATGAATGGTAAAATTGATAATACTATTAAAAAAGAAAGAGTTAGAAAGCTTATTGAATTATCTAATGAATTACAAAAAGATTATTATTATACTTTTATTGGTAAAAAAGAAAAAATAATAATTGAAAGTTATATAGATGGTTATTATATAGGTCATACATCTAATTATTTAAAACTTAAATTAAAAGGTAATTATGAAATAAGAAATGAATATGAAATAGTAATAGATGAAAGTATGTTTGAAATAGAAAATCCTAGTTATGAATAACTAGGATTAATTTTATAGTTTTTGTGTTTTATTATTAGTAAAACTATTTCCATTAAATGTAATATCTTTTTCTATTATATTATCTTTTAATAAATATTGATAAGATTTATTTAAATTTTCTTTTGTTGAACTAGTAATAAATGTATCATTAGATGAATGTATAACAACTGTTTTATTATTTTTATTAACTGTTATATAATAATTTTCATCTACATTTATATTAAATGAATTAACATTATTTTCATATAAAATATCACCATATTTATTTAAAAACATAAAATTATTATATAACTTATTAGTAATTAATTCATCAACATAAGCAATATTTACCTTTGATGGATGAATAACCTGTGTCCATATTTTAGCATCATTTTCATAAACAAGTTCAATTGATGAGCCAGTTTTAAATTCATTTAATATAGTATCAGGAATTAATACTTCTAAGTTTGTTTTAATAATATTCATTTTTCACCTCTATTTTAAATTTTAGATTAATAATCTAAACTATAATTACAAATGGTGACCCATATGGGATTTGAACCCATGAATGCTGCCTTGAGAGGGCAGTGTGTTAACCATTTCACCAATGGGCCATATACAAATCACAAATATATCATATCAAACAATCATTATTTTTACAAGGTTAAAATATTTTAGTGATTTTTATTTAAGAATTTGCTACAATGAATAAGGGAAGGTTGAGATGAAAAAATATTTAAGAGATTTTTTAATAATATTTATATATATTTTTATAACAGAAATAATTACTAAATTTATACTAAATATAACATTATTTTCTTATTCTACTATAAGAATATTACTTTCTAGTTTAGTTTTATCTATGATATTTAGTTTATTAATAAATAGGTTTAATAAAGTAATTAGAAACATTATAATAGTTGTTTTTTCTATAATAATATCGATTTATGCTTTTTTTGAAATAGGATTTTATTTTATATTAGGTAATTTTTCTTCAATAAATTCAAAAAGTCAATTATCTAAAGTAACAGATTATATATTTGATTTTTTAGATGTATATAAATGGTACTATTATTTAATATTTGTACCACTTATTATATTAATAATTTATTTAATAGTAGAAAAAAAGAAAAAAATAAATGAAGATAAACTTTCATTATGTCAAAAATTTATGATACTTTCTTTAACAATTTGTTTTTTTAATTTCTTTTATTCTTTTGTTTGTGTTTCATATTTTCAAAATAAATATCAAGTTAATTCAAATAGAGAATTATTTAATTCAACTGAATTTTCTAATCAAACTGTTAATGAATATGGAATAATTATGTTTGGTATTATAGATATAAAATCATATTATTTACCAAATATCAATTTTGTAAAAGAAATTAAAAATGATACTACACAAATAAATAATAATGAAATAGTAAAAACAAATTATTCTAGAAATATAGATGATACTTTATTAAATGAAATAGTAGCTGGTGAAGAAGATGAAAATTATAATGAAATTACTAATTATATATTAAATTCTGAAATAACTGATAAAAATGAATATACAGGTTTATTTAAAGATAAAAATTTAATAATGATAATGTTAGAAAGTGTAAATGAAATAATTATAAATGAAGAATATTTTCCTAATATATATAAATTATATAATGAAGGTTTTGCATTTGTTAATAATTATTCTCCTAGAAATGCTTGTCCTACTGGCAATAATGAATTAAGTGCCCTTACTAGTTTATATACAATAAATAATGTATGTACTTATAATACTTATAAAGATAATAAATTTTATTATAGTTTATTTAACTTATTTAATAACGCAGGTTATAATACAAGTAGTTTTCATAATTATACTGAGGCTTACTATTATAGAAGTACAATGCATAAAAATTTAGGTTCTAGTTTTTATTATGGAGTTGAAGATTTAGGTATTAAATATTCATCTTTATATAGAGAATGGGCATCAGATGTTGATTTAATGGAAAAATCAACAGATATATTCCTAAATCAAGATGGTAAGTTTATGACATTTATGATTACAGTAACAACACACCAGCCTTATGGAGTATCTAGTGAACATGGAGATAAATATTTAGATTTATTTAATGATTTAGATGTAACAATAAATATGAAAAGATATTTATCTAAAGTTAAAGAACTTGACTTAGCTTTAGGTACACTTCTTACAAAATTAGAAGAAAAAGGTAAACTTGATGATACAGTTATAGTAATGTTTGGAGATCATTATCCATATGGGTTAGATACATCTCAAATACAAAAAATGGTTTCTTTTGATGTAAATGAAAATAAAGAAATAGAAAGAACTCCATTTATAATTTATAATAGCAGTCTTACACCTACAAAAATAGAAAAATATTCAAGTTATATAGACTTTTTACCTACACTTGCTAATCTATTTGATTTAGATTATGACCCTAGGTTTTATATGGGAAGAGATTTATTTGATGAATCTTCACTTAATATAACAGTATTTACTGATGGCTCATGGCAAAGTGAACTTGGATTTTATGATGCTAGTAAAAGTATAATGAATTATAAAGATGAAACCATGACATATGCAGAGGAAGAAATTTTAAATATTAATAAAATAATATTAGATAAAATAAATATTTCAAATAAAATAATAGAATTAGATTATTATAAGTATTTGAAAGATAAAATAGAAGAATATAAAAATAAAAAAGAACCAGTAGCGGCTGCTCAAGATACGAATTAATCTTGATATTTCACTGATAGTCAACAAAAATTTGACTTTTATAATAAAATGTTGTATAATTTAGTTATTAATTAGGGGGTAGGTTATTATGAAAGGTAGATTTATTTTAGATTATTTGGATGAAAATTATTATAAGAAATTAGAAAGAAGTTTAAAAAAATATAATATAGTTGCTTATAAAAAATTAATGTTTGATTTTTATCCAAAATTAAGAACAGGTGAATTTGTAGGAGAACTTGTATCAATAAACAAACATGATCAAACTGAAACAT
This sequence comes from Bacteroidaceae bacterium, assembly GCA_963600145.1. Taxonomy (GTDB): domain Bacteria; phylum Bacillota_I; class Bacilli_A; order RF39; family UBA660; genus CAVCAD01. The sequence goes on along the minus strand of CAVCAD010000092.1, from coordinate 395 downwards.
ATGATTTAAAATTACCTACAGATAGTTTATTTGTTAAAGTATATGGTGAGGTAAAATTAAATTATACAGTATATAGAGGACAAAATACCGTTATGTTAAATTCGCTAGATCCAAAAGAAATATTAATGGATGGACATAAATCAGAATTAACTGCTTATAAAGGTATTATGATATCAAAAGCAAATGCACAAAAAGAAATATTCAAAATAGATTTATTAAGTAGATTAGGTACTAAATAATAGAGTTTAAAGCTCTATTATTTTTTATATAATAAATAAAAAAAATAGAAATACTATGCAGAAAGACTTGCAAGAAACAAAACAAACCATTTTAATAATGAGGCCTGCGAAGAAATGAGAATAAAAGAGTATGTTTTTGCTACTATTTTAGACAGT
>CAVCAD010000091.1:0-5190 GCA_963600145.1 Bacteroidaceae bacterium | reverse complement strand
CTTCATATTATACCTCTTAATAAATTTTATCATTTATACTTTAAGATGTAAATTATATAGAATTTAATAAAATAAAAAGAATTATAAATTAATTCTTTCATTTAAATATTTTTCTAATTCATCTAACTTAACTGTATCTTGTTTCATAGTATCTCTATCTCTAATAGTTACAGTATTATTAGTAATAGTATTATCATCAACAGTAATACAATATGGAGTCCCAATAGCGTCTTGTCTTCTATACCTTTTACCAATAGATTGTGTTTCATCATAAACTGCCATATATTTTTTACTTAATAAATCAAATATTTCATTTGCTTTTTCACTGTGGATTTTTTTAATAAGAGGAAATACAGCAACTTTATAAGGTGCGAGTGAAGGATTTATTTTAAGTACTTCTCTTACCTCACCATTTTCAAGTGTTTCTTCATTATATAATTCACAAAGAAGAGCAAGTGTAAGTCTATCAGCACCAATAGAATATTCAACAACTGTTGGAATTATTTTTTCGTTAGTTTCTTGATCTAAATAAGCAAGTGATTTACCTGAAAATTCAGAATGTCTAGATAAATCCCAAGTTCCTCTGTGATGAATACCATTAAGTTCTTCCCAACCTATAGGAAATTTATATTGTATATCACAAGCTGCTTTTGCATAATGAGCTAGTTTATCATGATTATGAAATCTAAGTCTTTCTTCAGATAATCCTAATGATTTTACAAATTCTAATGCAGATAATTTTGTATCTTCATAAATGTTCATACTATCTATATCTTTACAAAATTTTTGTAATTCCATTTGTTCAAATTCAATAGTTCTAAATAAAAAGTTTCCTGGTGTTATCTCATTTCTAAAACTTTTACCTATTTGTGCAATTGAAAATGGTAGTTTTGCTCTCATTGTTCTTTGCACATTTAAAAAATTAACATATTCTCCTTGACAAGTTTCTGGTCGTAAATATACAGTATCTTTTTCACCTTCTACTGTCCCACGAGATGTTTCAAACATTAACTTAAATTCTTTTATTAAAGACCAATCAAATGCCTTACAGTTAGGACACTTAATTTTGTTTTCATTAATATAATCTTCCATCTCTTTATTTGTCATACCCTCTGCTGATACTTTACCACTAGTATATTCTTCTATTAAATTATCTGCTCTAAACCTTTGCTTACAATTTTTACAATCCATTTTTGGATCACTAAAAGAATCAACATGCCCACTTGCCATCCAAGTTTTAGGATTCATCAAAATCGCAGCATCAACACCATATGTGTTTTTACTCTCTTGAACGAATTTTTTCCACCAAGCTTTCTTTATATTATTTTTAAGTTCTACCCCAAGTGGACCAAAATCCCATGTATTAGCAAATCCATCATAGATTTCACTACCTTGAAAAACAAAACCATAATTTTTACAATAATTAACTATTTTTTGCATATCCATAACATAAACCTCCAAACAATAATAAATATTTTAACATCTTAATTAATTTTTATCTATAAAATCAGTAACAATTTTTATAATATTATCAGAATTATCTTTATACTTTTTTGGTTTAAACTTCTTTGCTTTTTCTAAAAGTAAACCAAGTTCATTTTCATCTCTTAAATAAAGTATATATCCTTCTTTTTCATACGCATCAAGTATTTCTTTTTGATGATCATTTGTATGTTCTTTATACATTTTTAATCTTGGACATGCAATTACTTTTTTACCATACTTTAAAGCATTTGTAATTGTTCCATATCCACCATGAGTAATAATTAAATTTGCTTTTTGTAAATAATCATTAAATTTTTCCATACTTACTAAATCAAATATTTTCATTTTATCTGAAGAATATTTAGTACACCCAGCTTGAACTATTACTTCTTCAGTAATATTTCCTTTTTTTATTTCATTTTCTGTGCTTTTCAAAAGTCTTGTAAACTCTTTATCTTGTGTTCCTAATATGACAAATATCATTCTTCATTACCTCCATATACTGCTTTTGGATAATTTTTAAGCATAGTTTTCCAGTGTACTACAAATAAATCAGCAAATGGATAAACTAAAGAACCTGTAACTGTTTTAGTTTTAACATTACAAACACTTTCTAAAAATATAATTTTACTTTTAAATAAATGACCTATTACACACATAGGTCCAGCAGTATGTGCCCCTGTAGTCACAATATATTTTGGCCTAACTTTAATATATATAAATAAAGATTTTATAACATTAAATAATAACTTAAATGGATAAACTAAAAACTTATCTTTAGTTCCATAAACTAAAAAACTTATCTTACCAGCATATTTATTTTTTAAACCTATTGTTGACTTTGTTTTTTCTGTTACTATATAGTAATCATATTTTTTAAATATAGGTTCTAAAACAAATAACTCTGTTAAGTGTCCACCAGTACTAGATATAAACATTACTTTCTTTTTTTTCAATTTCTACTGTCCTTTTACAACATATAACATATTATCAACTTTAATAATAGTTAAAGTCATATTACTTTGATATTCTAAATCTTTATCATATTCCCAAGATAAATCAAATACATATGAATCGTAGTCAATATCATTATATGTATATTTTTCATTTCTTTTTTCTATTATTGTAACACTAGTAACAGTTGGTAATTCTTGAGTTCTATCTGAATATAAATTATTTTCTACATACTTATATACAGTATCACCAGCATTAATTTTAAAATTTTCAAATAAATCTGGATGAATAAATTCAAGTCCTCCAATATCAGTACTAGTTAATTTATTATTTAATGTATAATAATCAATTATAAATAATTTAGCTATTAATTCAGCATATGCATCATAATCTATTTCTTCTTCAGAAAGCACTTTTTCTAATTCATTATAATTTTCTTCATATAAAGTAGTATCTCTATCTTCAAGCTTATAACCATACTTAGCTATTGCTTTTTTCTCAAGTACAACTTGAGTATCCTGTTCATTAAAAAAATCAAAATAAACTTTTACTCCTAAAACAACAACTAGTATAATAGCCAGCAATATTTCAATAGCTATTTTAACTTTTCTATGATTAAGTACCTTTTTTTGCATATATCCTCCTATTAATTATATTTAAACATACTACCATTTAATTTTATCAAATCATGAACAATTATTCCATTACTTACTTCTAACCTAGTTTCAGCATATTTTTTTAATCTTTCAATATAAGTACTATCTATAGGAAGTGATGTAAATGAAATATATTCATCTTTTAAATTATTATAGTAAACACTATTAGTTAAGAAATTTCCATTTGGAAATATAACTATTTTTTCATTATCACTAAATATATCATTACCAAGTGAATAGAATGAATTAAATCCAAACATATTTCCAATTGTTGGAAAAACATCATACATACCCATAACATCTGCAACATTCATTACATTACTTTGATCTTTTGTCCATATAATAAGTGGTGTATTTTTAAGTAAATCATACTGATAATTATCAAGATTTACATAAGTAGGATCATTTTTATCTTTAATTTCACCAGTATATGGATCATAATTATATAATAAATTAAATTGTTTCTTAGATAACTTTGATTCATGGTCTCCATAAAATACAATTACAGTATTTTCTAAAAGTCCTGCTTCATCTAATTCATTAAAAAATTCTCCAAGAGCCTCATCAGCATAATGAGCAGATTTTATATAATTACCCATATCTTGACCTTCTAAATAATCAGCAACCATATAAGTAGTATTACCATCTTCATCAACTACTTCATACTTCATTGAAACATCAAATTCTCCATACTTTGTTATATCATTAAATGGTGAATGATTAGTAAGTGTTATTATTGTTCCCATAAATTTTTCATTATTTTCACTTATTTCTTTTAGTTTTTCTACTGATTGAGCAAAAAAAGATTTATCATTTAAACCAAGTCCTATTATATCATCATCATTAATTATATAACTATCCTTTGCATAAAAATCATCGTATCCTAAATTTTTATGCATTACTTTTCTATTCCAATAGTCTGCATTATTAGCATGCATACTAAATGTATAATAACCAAGAGATTTAAATTTATTTTGCATTGAAGAATAAGTTCTATTACTATAAGAAACAAATACAGTACCAGTACTAGATGGCATTAATCCTGTTGATAATGTAAATTCAGTATCAGATGAAGTACCAACACTAATTTGTGGATAAAACTTTGAAAAATAAATTCCACTTTTACTTAGTTTATTTAAATTAGGTGTTACTTCTTCTCCATTAATAGTTAAATCAATAAGGAAATTTTGTATACTTTCCCCATGAATAAAAATTACATTTTTACCTTTATATATATTTGTAAATTTATTTTTACTATTTTCATTAAATGTTTTTTCTTTTTCAGTATAAAAATCCCTAAATTTTTTTGTTGCTTCATCAAGACCAAATAATGAATCAATTTTAGGTTCAACACTTTGAACTAAATCATTTAATGTATAAGTATAAATACCAAATTTTTGTACTATATATTCTCTATTCCATTGTTTAACAAACCTACTCATTTCAACTTTAGTAAGTGTAAAACACATTATTACTAAAAGTATAATTCCAACAATAAGTGTATTTCTAAAACAAGGGAATTTTTTTTCATATTTACTTACTTCTATATAATAAGATTTTTTATTAAGTTTATTATGTATAATTATTATAGCAAGTGGTGCAAATAAATACATAAAATGAATAACCTCTAATTTATCAAGTACTGAATCACCAACATCAGAAAGCATAGTAGCAGTAGAAAGTAAATTAACTGATACAAAAGATTGATAAAATTTATAATATATATTATTCATAATACCTAAAAAACAAAAAAGACATATAAAAAACATAAAATAATATATTTGGTTTTTAGGTTTAAAAAGATAGCCAAATGAACCAATAATAATCACAGCAATTAAATCAAAAGCATAAGGCTTTATATCAAAAGAAATAGAAACAGTATTTATTCTAAGTATAATTCCAATAAGCATAGAACATAATACATAACTTAAGAATAGTATATTAGAAGATAAATATCTATTAATACTTTTTTTTATATTATTAAAATTATTTTTAGAAAAATTAAATAACTTCCTTTTCATTATCTTTCCTTCCAAGTCCATTATACTATTATTTATTCTTGAAATCAATTTAATTAATAAAAGAAACTGAATCA
>CAVCAD010000090.1:0-3369 GCA_963600145.1 Bacteroidaceae bacterium | reverse complement strand
TAAGTATATAGATGATAAATATATAAATAATATAACTGATTTTAAAAAATATCTTAAAGTAAATAATATTGAATCATTTATAAAATCATTTATATATAATTTAGTAAGTATTATTCTTTTAAGTATACTTGGATTATTTTATATGAAAAATATAATATCTATGGGAGATATTTTATTATACTATTTTTGTTTTAATATATTATTATCTTCTATTCAAAGTTTATTAGAATTAATTCATGAATATAATGTTTTAAATAGTGCATTTACTCGTGTTAATGAACTAATAAGTATAAAAGAAGATAAATATGATTATAATAATCAAAAAATGCTTCAAGGAAGTATAATTATTTCTAATTTATCTTTTTCTTATGATCAAGTAAATAATATATTTACTAATCTATCATTAAGTATAAAGAATAAAGAAAAAGTATTTATATATTCAGAAAGTGGATTTGGTAAAAGTACATTATGTAAAATAATTCTAAAGTATTTAAACTATGAAAAAGGTAAAATTATAATAGGAGATAGAAATCTTAAAGATATAAGTAAAGAAGAAATAATAAATTCATTTATTTATGTATCTCAAAATGAAAAATTATTTAGTGATACATTAAAAAATAATATTATATGTTTTAGGAATGTTAATAGTAAAAAGTATGAAGAAATATTAAAATTAACACATGTAGATAAAATAAGAGAAAAAAGTAAATTTAGAGATAATGCTTTGATAAAGGAAGATGGTTTTAATTATAGTGGTGGAGAAAGACAAAAAATAATACTTGCAAGAGCTCTTCTTAAGAAATGTAATTATATTATATTAGATGAAGCATTAAGTGAAATTAGTGTAAGTGAAGAAAAAGAAATAATAAATAATATAGTAAAGTATTTTTCTGATAAAACAATTATTTATATTTCACATAAGAAAGAATTAAGCAATTTATTTTTTAAGTCTTATAATCTTAAAGAAAGGAGGAAAAAGGTATGTTAACTAATGAAGAACTATTAGAAATTCAAGGAGGAGTTTCTTGGTCTTTAGCAGCTACACTATCATCAATTCTAATATTTTTAATAGGAGTAGTTGATGGTTATTTAAGACCTTTAAAATGTAATTAATATGATGAATGAAAGTGAGTTATTAAGTGTTGTTGGAGGAATATCAGGAACATTTATTAATTCTTTAGTAAGAGGAATTAATGCATTAATGGAACTTGGAAAAAGTTTTGGAAGTGCTCTTAGAATGTTCTTAAATGGAACTAAATGTCCTATATAAAATTATGTTTTAATTAAATGTGATATTTATTAATTATTATTCATATATTTAATTGAAAGGAAAATATATGGAAATAATAAAAGTATCATCAAAATCAAACCCAAATAGTGTTGCGGGAGCTATTACGAATATAATTAAAGAAAAAGACAGCTGTGAAATAAGAGTTATAGGAGCAGGAGCCTTAAATCAGGCTGTAAAAGCAGTAATTATATCTAGAGGATTTATCGCACCTTTTGGAAAAAGTATATATGTTTTGCCTTCTTTTGAAGATGTTGTAATTAATGAAGAAGAAAAAACTATGATAAAATTACAAGTATTTTGTAATTGATATTAATTAAAATATATGATAATATCATTTTAGTGAAACAAATCTATAATAGAAAGATAAGTAACATAAATTAATTTTTTATAGAGAATTAATGGTTGGTGAAAATTAATAAATTATTTATGTGAATCTACTTTCTTAGAGTAGTAATAACTAACGGTTACGCGTTATAGTAATTAAAGTTAATAATAAGGATGGTACCGTGCTTATGCACTCCTTGGTACTATCTTTTTTATTTTAGGAGGATATGTGAGAAATATAAAAGTAGGTTCAATATACAAACATTTTAAAGGAGATAATTATTTAGTATTAGGTACTGCGATTTACTGTGAAACAAATGAAGAATTAGTAATATATAAAGCATTATATGGTGAAAACAAAGTATATGCTAGAAAAAAAGATATGTTTTTATCAAAAGTTGATACTAATAAATATCCTTTTGTTAAACAAAAATATAGATTTGAAGAAATTAAAATAGATAGTGTTAATAAATAGGAGGGAATGAAAATGATAGATATTAATATTATTAGAAATGATAAAGAAAGAGTAAAAGAAAATATTAAAAAGAAATTTCAAGATGAAAAATTACCTCTTGTAGATGAAATTTTTAATCTTGATATTGAAATTAGAAAATTAAAGCAAAAAAAAGATGCTTTGAGAGAAGAAAGAAATTCAACTAGTAATGAAATTGGATTATTATATAAAGAAAAAAAGATAAATGAAGCAAATTTAAAAAAGCAAAGAGTTATAGAAATAAATAATGAACTTATAAAAATTGAAGAAGATGAAAGTAAATATTCATTAGAACTTAAAGATAAAATGATGCTTATTCCACAAATAATTGATGAAAGTGTTCCTATTGGAAAAGATGATAGTGAAAATGTTGAAATAGAAAGATTTGGAGAGGCATTTGTTTCAGATTATGAAATCCCTTATCATTCAGATATATGTGAATCATTTAATGGTCTTGATAATGAAAGTGCAGGAAGAACAAGTGGTAATGGCTTTTACTATTTAGTTGGAGATATTGCTAGATTACATGAAGCAACTATTGCTTATGCAAGAGATTTTATGATTAATAAAGGTTTTACATATTGTATTCCACCATTTATGATTAGAGGTGATGTTGTAAATGGAGTTATGTCATTTTCTGAAATGGAAAATATGATGTACAAAATAGAAAATGAAGATTTATATTTAATTGGTACATCTGAACATAGTATGATAGGTAAATTTAAAGGACAACTTATTAATGAAAAAGAACTTCCTATTGCTTTAACTTCATATTCACCATGCTTTAGAAAAGAAGTAGGAGCTCATGGAATTGAAGAAAGAGGGCTTTATAGAGTTCATCAATTCGAAAAACAAGAAATGGTAGTTTTATGTAAACCAGAAGATGCAATGGATTGGTATAATAAAATGTGGAGTTATACAGTTGAATTTTTTAGAAGTTTAGATGTTCCAGTAAGAACTTTAGAATGTTGTTCAGGTGATTTAGCAGATTTAAAAGTAAAATCTTGTGATGTAGAGGCTTGGAGTCCAAGACAACAAAAATATTTTGAAGTAGGGTCATGTTCTACACTTGGAGATGCTCAAGCAAGAAGACTTGGTATAAGAATGAAAACTGAAAAAGGTAATCAATTCGTGGCAACATTAAACAACACAGTAATAGCAAGTCCACGTGCTCTCATCGCTTTGTTAGAATGTGGATATCAAAGAGATGGTAGTGTTAAAATACCAAAAGTTTTACAACCTTATATGGGAGGTTTAGAAG
>CAVCAD010000089.1:0-8991 GCA_963600145.1 Bacteroidaceae bacterium | reverse complement strand
CAAGTATTGCAATAACTGCTAGTAGCTCTACTAATGTAAAACCTTTTTTCTTCATAATTTTTTCCTCCTACTTTATAAATCTATAATACCATGCACCCCCCCCCGGGTCAAGATGCAAACATGTGTTTTATATATAAAAAATAGTAGTCTTTAGCTACTATTTAGTTTATTTAAGAGTTTTATTTTTCTTATGTATATATTCTATTACTTTATTTTTTGTTATATTAAAATCTTCATAATTAGTTTCTATCCATTTAATAGGTAAATATTTTTTAAACCATGTCATTTGTCTTTTAGAGTAATGTCTAGTATTTTTCTTTATTAATAGTTTTGCTTCTTCTAAAGTAATTTCATCATTAAAATATTTATTTAATTCTTTATAACCAATTATACTATCTAATCTTTTATATCCTTTATTATAAAGTGTTCTTGCTTCTTGAAGTAATCCATCTTCAAACATTTTATCTACTCTTTCATCAAGTTTTTGATATAGAATATCTCTACTAGGAAATAATCCTATACAAATAAAATCATATAATGGTTTAATATTTTCATCATTTTTAATTATTTTATTATTATTAATATAACTATTTAAAAACCTAACAAGTCTTTTTCTATTATTTATATGTATATTATTATCTTTATAAATTTCATCTACTTTATCTTTTAATTCTTTATTACTATATTCTAAAAATAAATCAGTTTTTTTATTTTCTTCTTCAAATTTATAATCATATAATAATGCATTTAAATAAAGCCCAGAACCTCCTACAATAATAACATTAATATTATCTTTTATTAATTGATTTAATATTTCTCTAGCATCTTTTTGATAATCATAAACAGTATATTCTTCATCTAATGATTTAATAGATAATAAATAATGTTTAATACCTTGCATATCTTTTTTTCTTATTTTAGCACTACCTATATTAACACCTTTATATATTTGAACACTATCTGCATTTATTATTTGTGCATTATACATTTTAGCAAGACTAATACTTAAATCAGTTTTACCACTACCTGTAGGTCCAACAATTACTATTATTTTCAAATTAATCCACCCTCTTAAATAATTTTTCTAATTCATATTTTGGATATTTTATTATTGTAGGTCTACCATGAGGACAAGTAAATGGAAATTCACATTTAAATAATCTTTGAATAAGTATTTCTTGTTCACTTGATGTAATATTTGTATTTGCTTTAACACTCATTTTACAAGCAAGATTAATTGATAATCTTTCAGCAAACTTATTAATATCAAATTTTGAACCTAATTCGATAATTAAATCAAATACTTTTCTAACACTTTCTTCTTCAAATCCAGTTTTAAACCAAGTAGGATGTGAAAGTACTCTAAAAGTATTTATTCCAAATTCTTCAAAATTAATACCAATAGAATTAATTAATTCTTTATTTTGTTTTATTATAATAGCATTACTAGCACTCATTTCTATTGTTATAGGTAAAAGTAAAGGAGTAATACTTAAATTTTTATCTTTAAGTCTTTTAAAATATAATTCATAATTTATTCTTTCATTCGCAGCATGTATATCTATTAAATACATAATATCTTTATTTTGAGCTACTAAATAAGTACCAAGAACAAGACCAACAGGTGATATTAAATTTATATTTTCTTCTTCATTATAAACATTTACTTCTTCATTTATATCAAATGAAAGTTCTGTTTGTTTATATTCATTTTTATTATTATTTTCTTCTATATAATTATCAAGTTTAATAGATGAAATATCAAAATTATTATAAAAATTTTTCTTATCTACATAACTATTATCAGTATTAATTTTACTACCAACATATTCTAATGAGTTATTATTATTATTAAATCTATCTCTAATAGTAGTAAAAACTAAATCTTCTAAAGAATCCATATTACTAAATCTAATATCTTGTTTAGTTGGATGAATATTTACATCTATTAAAGTAGAATCAGTAATAATATTTAAAAAAACATAAGGATACTTAGTATCTGCTAAAAAGGTATGATAACTATCTTTAATAACTTTATTTAGATAATTATTACTAACTACTCTACCATTTACTATTGTAATAATTCCATTTTTATTACTTTTACTAATATTAATATCACCAATATAACCATATATTTCATAATCATTATTTTTATTTTTAATTTCTTTAACATTAGAACTTATTTGATAACCAAAAAGTTCATGAATTGTTTTTAATAAATTAGATGAACCACTTGTATTAATAATTTCTTTATTATCACATTTTAAATTAAATCTAATATTTGTATGTGATAATGCTAAACGTTCTATAAAATAAGTTACATTTGCTAGTTCACTATTATAACTTTTTAAAAAATTTAATCTTGCTGGTGTATTATAAAATAAATTTTTTACTGAAATAATTGTTCCTTTATTACATTCATATTTACTATTTTCAAGACATTTACCACCTTTAATATGAATATGCGTTTGTTCTTTAGTATTATTTGTATATAAATCAACATCACTAACACTTTGTATAGAAGCTAGTGCTTCACCACGAAAACCTAAAGTATGTATATAAGTTAAATCAGTTTCATTTTTAACTTTACTTGTAGCATGCCTTTCAAAAGATACTAAAGCATCATCAGCAGACATTCCTATTCCATTATCTATTACTTTTATTTCTTTCATACCTGCATTTGTAAGTTCTATTCTAATATTATCTGCTTTAGCATCAATACTATTTTCAACAAGTTCTTTTACAACACTAGATACTCTTTCAACTACTTCTCCTGCTGCTATTTTATTAGCAAGATTTTCATCCATTATTTGAATAATTCCCACACATTCACCATCTTTCATTAGTTAAATACTATTTTTTTAACTCTTTAATTAATCTTTTTTCTATCTTTTTTATTGGTTCATTTACATTTGGTAAATTTTCAGGTAAAGAAGAATATATATCTAAACTAACATCTCTTACTGCTTTTGCTGTATCATAATGAACAATACATGCATTATTTTCACTTTTTATATAATTATCTTTTAATGCTTCTTCTGTTTGGGTTATTCTAAATAAATTAAGTGAAAGTTCTTTACTACCCATATAATCTAATATATTTTGATTTCTATAATCAAGTTCTTTTCTTTTAGCAATTAACATTGCCATTTCTCCATTATATAATCCCATGTAACCATGATCATTAAATTTACTAAAATCAATTACTCCAGATTTTTTTGCTTCTCTAAATAAAAATCTATTTTTATTTTTAATATTAAATCTAATATAAACTCTTTTTTCATCTTCAGTTAAGTTAGTAAAACCTATATCATAATTTTGAAGTACATTAATTTGAGGTGTAAATTGATTTTGAAGAAGTGCTACTGGTTTTTTCCTAGAATCAGCATTTTGAAGTATTAAATAAAGTGCATATTTACTTAGTTTATAATCAACTATTAATTTTCCATCTACTTTATATTTAATAATTTCAAAATTAGTTGATACATTATTATTACTAATATTACATATTAACTGTGCTCTATCAATAACATTTTTAAAATTATCCCATTTCTCATAACCAAGAAGTTTCATTATATCTCTTGCTTTATAATATTCATTATCTAACATATACCCTCCTATATCATTTTTTTCCTTTTACTTATCATTTTTTCATCAAGAGTATATACTACTACTTTAGATTCTTTAACTATTTTTATAAAACCAAGTCCATTTATTACTATATCTTCATTACCTTCTATTTTTAAATTTACTTTAGGAAGAACTTTTAACTTATCATTTTTTTCAAGTTTTACTTTTTCATATTTTAAATTATTATTCATATAAAAGCTAAAACTATTAAGTCCTCCTTCTACATAATCTATTCTAAGTATTTTATCTATTATACAAGAATATCCAGATTTTATTTGTATAGTTTTAACTTTTATTTCTTTTTTTGGAATTATTTTTTCTATATCATCAAGTTTTAAAAAATTATATATAGAACTTTCAGTAATATAACCTGGTGTATCTATAATATTAATACCATCTATATTTAAATTAATATAATCACATGTAGTATTTGGAACAGAAGAAGTAACAATATTTTGATTAAGTCCTTTACTACCTAAAAGAGCATTTATAAATGTACTTTTACCTGAATTAGTTGCTCCTACACAGTAATATTTCTTTAAATTTAATGTATGAAGTTTATCTAAAAATTTATCTATATTATATTTTTTATTACTACTTATACACATAATATTATCTACATTAAAACAATTATTTTTAAAATAAGATATTATTTTATTATCTTTAACACTTTTAGGTAATATATCTCTTTTAGTAAGTACAACAAATATATTATTAGAAAAATATTTTAAATATTTTATAGAATCAGAAGTAATATTTAATATATCAATTAAAAATATAACTCCTGCTTCTTTATCATGATCAATATCATATATTATTTTTTCATATTCAAATGGCTCAAGTATTGTATCTATTCTTCCATAATTTTTAATTTTAAAGCATCTTTCACAGTATATAGGATTAATTAAATCTTTATTAACATAACCTATTTTTTTAATATTTATACTTTGAAATTTAGCCCCACATCCAATACATTTATTATTCATAATAATTTCCTTTTACAAATAATTCATTCTTCTTAAGTTTTTTTAAGCAAATTTTTTCAAAATTTTTATTTATAAAACTAGTATAATGATTAACATCACTTATAGGATTAACATATATACTTAACATTTCCATTCTATTAGCACCAAATATATCAGTTACTAATTCATCTCCTACAAGTACTATTTCATTTTCTTTTAAGTTATATGTTTGCATAATCTTTTCAAATTTAAAAGGTTTAGGTTTATTTGATAAAAATATACTATCTACAAGTAATTCATTTTTAAAAGTACTTACTCTATTCTTTGAAGAGTTAGACATTATTATAATTTTAAAACCTATTACTTTTAAATCATAAAATAATTTTTTAAGTTTTCTACTTGCTTTATTTACATTTGCAGGTACTAATGTATTATCTAAATCAAATAATATGCATTTAATTCCTTGCTTATATAATTTTTCATAATCTATATGATATATAGTTTTATAGTATTTATCAGGTACAAATAATGGTATCATACTTCCTCCTTTTAATAATATCTTTCTTCATAAGTAAATTCATAATCAAGTATTTTACAGGTATCCCCCTCTTTAGCACCCATTTCTTTAAGCTTTTCATCTAATCCAAGTCTTTCTAATTTTTTTGCAAATCTCATTTCAGCTTCATCACTATTAAATTTAGTTTTTTGTAATATTTTTTCTACTCTTTCTCCAGTAATAACCCAAGTATTATTTTCTTTTGTTATAATAAATGGAATTTCTTTTTTATATTCATATATAACATGAGTAGGTTCTTTTACTTCATGCTCTTCTTCTTTATTTTCTGTTATTTTTAATGTTTCTTTCATATCATAAATAAGATTATTTATTCCTTCTTTAGTAATAGCACTTACTTTAATAACTTTTAAATTAGGAAATTCTTTTTTAAATTTAGCTAAATTATCTAAAGCATTATAAGTATCCATTTTATTAGCAACTACAACTTCTGTTTTATTAAATAAATCTTCACTATAGTTTTTAAGTTCTTTTCTTATAATTTTATAATCATCTATTACATTTCTTCCATCTGCTTCACTCATATCAAGTATATGATAAATTACTTTAGTACGACTTAAATGTTTTAAAAATTTAATACCAAGACCAGCACCATTTGATGCATTTTCAATTAAACCAGGAAGATCTGCTACTGTGAAAGAATAATTATCTACTTTAACAACACCAAGATTTGGTGATAATGTGGTAAATGGATAATCTGCGATTTTAGGTTTAGAAGCACTTATTACACTTATAATACTGCTTTTACCAACTGATGGGAAACCAACAAGGCCTATATCTGCAAGTAATTTAAGTTCACATTTTACTTTTTTTCTTTCTCCTAATTCTCCACGTTCACTAGTTAGAGGTGCTTTATTTTTATTAGTCATAAATTTAGCATTTCCTCTACCGCCTTTTCCACCTTTACATATAACTTTAGTTTCTTTATCATGAATTAAATCTGCGATAATACTTCCTGTTTCTGTATCAACTACTACTGTACCAGTTGGAACTTTTATAATTAAATCTGCGGCACTTTTACCATATTTATCATTACCACTTCCTGCTTCTCCTGAATCTGCTTTTATTACCTTTTTATATCTTAAATCAATTAATGTTTTAAGACCAGCATCTGCGATGAAAACAACATCTGCTCCTTTACCACCATCTCCACCATCTGGTCCACCTTTTTCAATATATTTTTCATGCCTAAAAGAGGTGCAGCCATCTCCACCTTTACCAGCACTAATATCTATTATAACCTCATCTATAAACATAATTAATCACTTCTTCCGTTTAATTTATTTTATCATTTTTTTAATTATATATCTATAATAACTAAAAAAATATTGTAATAATATATGTTTTTAGTTTATACTAAACATACATAAAAGAAGGTGTATATGAAAAAGTTTATTATTATAATAGTAATTATTATTACATTAATATTATTTATAAATAATTATTATAAAACAAATTTAAAAGTTAAAGAGATTATTTATAAAGAATATAATATTGGAGATATAGTTTTAATTGATAATAAAAGATGGTTAGTAATAGAAGATTCTAATGAAAAAACTAATTATATAAAAATACTTGGTATTGATGGAATACCATCTCAAACAAGTACATTTATAAGTTATAATTGTAATAATAATAATTTAGATGAACTTTTAAAAGATATAACTAATTATATAAATGCTCTTAATATATCATTAAAAGAAGAAACTAATGTAAGTCTTTTAAGTATGGAAGATTTATTTAATTTAACTGAATATGAAGAAAGAAAACATAATAATGAATTATATAATTTATTTAATGATTATTATTTTTATTACTTACATATAGAAGATAAACCTTATTTAAAAGAAATAAATACTATTCTTTCTAATAAAGTTACATGGGTAAATGAATATAATAATAGTTTAATTACTTTAAAAGAAGAAATATTAAAAAATAATAATACATATTACTATGATATTATAGATGAAAAAATAGTATATAAAAATATACCAAGTGTTTGTAATTATTGGAATAGTAAATATTTAAATGATACATTAATAATTTCATCTGAATCATATAATAATGAAATAAAAATACAACCAATTATAAATATACTAAAAAATAGTTTATAAATATTAATTAGTATAATATTTAGTAAAATATAAATCACTTATTTTTCTAGATATTCTTTTATTTACACTAGAAGTATAATTAGTTTTAAGTGAACTTACATTTGGAGATATTACTACCATACTTACTTTAGGGTTTTCTCTTGGAGCATAAAAACCAAATGATGTAGTTATTGTTTCAGTATCTATTTCATTATCATTATTAGTATCAATAAAACTTTGTGCTGTACCTGTTTTACCTACTGGATTATATTTTGTGTTTACATAACCACTACCAGTTCCACCTGATGACATTACCATACTTAAACCTTCTTGTACTCTTTTAATATATTCTTCATTTATATCAAGAGTATTAAGTATTTCATTTTCTTTTTTATATATTATATTTTCTTTATTATTATAGTTTTCATATATAGCAAATAAAAAATGAAGTGAAAGTCTATTTTTACCACTTGCTAGTGTATTAATATAATTTATAAGTTGCATAGGTGTATATGTATCATACTGTCCTATTGGAAAATCTAATATACTACCAGGGTTATCATCTTTACCTATATAGCCTATGTTTTCATTTGGAATATCAAGTCCTGTTTTTAAACCAAGTCCAAACTTATTATAAGTATTTCTATATATACTAAAAGCATTAGTATCTAAATATAAAGGATAATTTTCTTTATATTTACCATTTGCTACTTTAATAGCAATTAAAAATTGATAATAGTTTGAAGAATATTTTAAAGCAAGTAAATCATTTATTGTTCCAAGACTTTTCCAAGAACATTTTTTAGGAGTATTTTTTATATATATACAACCATCTTCTACAGTTGTATTAAATTCAATAGCACCTGTTTCATACCCAACGATATGTGATGCTCCTTTAACAATAGAGCCAGGTGTTATACTAACACTTGATAAATCAAGTAAATAATCTGTTTTTAAATATTCTGTATTATTAGGTATTATACCAACCGCTGCGGCTGCTAAAAGAGAACCTGTATTAGGATCACTTATAATAGAATATGCTTTATTATAATATTCTGTATTATTTTCTTTTTTAGCTTTAACAAGTTCTTCATAAATTATATTTTCTATATCATTTTGAAGATTTATATCAATAGATAAAACTAAATCATTTCCTTTTTTACCTTCACTTACTATCTTTTTTTTACCACTTGCATCAATAGTATAAGTTGTATTAGTACCTTTTAAATATTTTTCATATTCTTTTTCTAAATAACTTATTCCTACTAATTCATCCATTCTATATCCTTGACTTAAATATTCTTCTTGCTCTTCTTTTGGTATATTACCTACACTTCCTAAATAACTTCTAAATAAACTTCCATAAGGATAATATCTAACATAAGAAGTATCTATATATAATTCATCTATATATTTATTATTTATATATTCTATTTCTTTTTCAGTTAAGTTTTCTTTTATTATTTTTCTTTCATAAGTATATCCTTTATTCATTAAATAATAAATATAAGAATAACATTTTTCTTCTTCAGTTAAACTTGAAAGATTATCATTTGTTATTAATTCATAAATACTATTTAAGTAGTCTTGTTTAGTAATATTACCATTTTTATATTCACTTTTTATTTTATTATCTAATTTATTTAAAAGTTCTGTTATATGAGTTGAATAATAATATTTTTTTAATATATTTTCATTATATTTATATTCTATTTCTATATTATTATAT
>CAVCAD010000088.1:0-9639 GCA_963600145.1 Bacteroidaceae bacterium | reverse complement strand
ATAAATAAATAAAGAAAAAATCACTTAGGTTTTAAGTGATTTTATTCTTTATGTTTAACTATTGCTGTTTGTTCAACTGTTTGAGAGTCATATGTTTTTCCGTTATATGTTATGGAAACTATATATGTTATATTGTATTTTCCTTCAGTTTTAACCATATTATTAGCTGCTACATTAGATGAATGATCATCATATAGTGTTATTTTATCAGTGGTTATTACTGCTTCAAAATCAGTAATAGTTTTATTATTTATTTTTACTACTAAATCATTTGTAGTAGGATCTTTGAATGATTCATTATCTTCAATATAATATACTATATTAGGTAGAGAAGCACTAATAGTTTCTACAGGGTCTTCTTTTATAATTTCTCTAAATACTGTAGATGCTCCTAAGGATGCATTAGATTTAAATATAGTATAAGCAGATTTAACAATTACTTTAGTGTAGTCAGCAGTATATGATGTTAAATCTATATCAAATGTAGTACCTGTAGTTGAACCAACTTTTATATCATTTACTCCATTACTTATATATACATCAAAACCAAATTCTCCTATATATTTTTCATTATAAGTTTTACGTTGTTGTAAATATTTATCAGCAAATTTACCATATCCAGTTTTAAAGTAATTTGCAAGATATTCATTATCAATAGCACTTGGTATTCCAGGTGATGTCCAAGAAACATTTAAAACATTTTCAGTTAAGTTAGTTTTTAAATTAGAAGGATCTGTAAGTCTAGAAAATCTTGTTGATGTTTCAGTTGGCTCTGAACCACTTTTAAAATAGTGTGTTTCTATTAAATTACTTGGAGTAAATTCACTAGGTTTCATTGCAGGTATAGTACCAAATTCTACTTGACTTGATACTATTCCACTTGGGACAGTAAATTTACTACTTTTAAATATTTCATTACCTATATATCCCATAATTCTATTTCTCATAGTACCAGCAACATTCATTGTAACATTATAATCTTTACTAAGTTCATCATAACCAATCCAAGCGGATATAGTATAATCTGGACTATATGAAATTATCCAACTATCTTGAATTAATGATGAAGATAATCCCATGCTTTTTAGTAAATCATCATCATATGAACTAGTTCCAGTTTTAGATGCAACATATGTACCAGCACCTTTAATATTATATGGAGTAACGGTTAGAAGTACATTTGTAATTAAATATGCTGTTTGTTCTGACATAACTCTTTCTCTAGTTACTTCTCTTTCAAATACTTCATCAGTATCTCTATAAATTATTTTAGTATAAGAATATCCTTTAGTATAATATCCACCATTTGCGAAAGCAGAGTAGGCAGAAGCAAGTTGTACAGGATTTACACCATTAAATGCACCAACAGAGTGTGCTTCATTAATATATGTATCACCAGCAGCACCATATTCAGGTGTAATACCTAATGATAATACAAATGAACTAATTTCAGATTGCTCAAGACTTTGAAATGCTTCAAGTGCACAAGTATTTAATGATTGTGATAAACATTTCTTTAAAGAAAGCATTCCACTATATGTGCCATTTACATTTCTAATTCTAGCTCCATTTGAATATGAAGCTTCAGGGTCATCAAAGAACGGAGTATAAGTAGACCAGTTTTTGTATTCAATACCAGGTCCATATTCAAATATAGGTTTAGCAGTACTTCCAGGGTGTCTATTAATTTGAGTTGCATAGTTTAAACTCATTTCTTTTGTTTTATTTCTTCCTGCTCCTACAGCAAGAATAGCACCATTATTATTATCTATAACTGCGAATGCATGTTGTATATAATCATCTCTAAAATTTTCAAATTCACCATTATAAAATCTATTTATAACATCTTGTTTATCAGGATCCATTGTAGAATAAATAATCATTGGAGTATTATAAGGATTATTTCCAGTTTCATCTATTACTGCTTGAACTACTGTATCAATAAAACCTTGATATTCATTAACATCTCCTTCATTTGAATAATCTATAATTAAATCTTCTATATTAATTGACTTTGCTATTTCGTATTCTTCTTGTGAAATATAACCATGTCTTTTCATTAAGTACAAAACTTCATCTTTTCTGTTATTTGCTGCATCTGGGTCATTATATGGATCATAGTCACTAGGTCCTTTAAATAATCCAGCTATCATAGCTGCCTCAGGTAAAGATAAATCTTTAGCACTTTTACCAAAATAAACTTGACTTGCTTTTTCAACTCCATAAGTTCCACTTCCTAAATATGGAGCATTTACATAATATTCTAGTATTTGTTCTTTAGTATAATATTTTTCTATTTTAAATATAGACATATATATATCAGTAAATTTTCTTATAATACCTTCAATACCAGCAGATTCAGTTGATGTAAATGAATTTTTAGATACTTGCATAGTAATAGTAGAAGCACCACCAGCATCAGAATTACCTAGTACTTGTCCAATTGATGCTTTAATAAATCTAGCAAGGTCAAATCCATTATGTTGAAAATATCTGGAATCTTCTGTTGCTACTATAGCATCTATTAAAACTTCTGACATATCATCATAAGTAATTTTCTCACGTTTCTCAGTACCAAGTGTTGCTATTAAATTATCTTTAGAATCATATATTAAGGTTGCTTCTTTTTCATATAGTTTATTTAAATCAAATTCTGGTGCTGATGCAACAATATAAGCACCAAAACCAGCGATAGCAATGAATGCAAGTATAGCACAAATTACTATAAAAATAAGTATAAAATACCAAATTCTTCCAAATTTTTTCTTATTCTTTTCTTTTTTTACTTTTTCTTTTTTAATTTTAACTTTAACATTATTACTTCCTATTTCTGCTTTTGAAGCACTTTTATCAGTAATTTTCTTTTTCTTTTTTAATTTAAAATTTATTTTCTTCATTATTTCCTCCAAAATATACTTTATCTACAACTTTTAAATAATCAATTCTAGGTATATATGTTTCATTAATTTTATATGTATTATTTTTTATTTCTTCATAACTAATAGACTTCTTAGTATTATTTTTAATATAATTAATTAAGTAATTCCCATCTATTAAATAAAATTCATTATTCATAAATAAAATAATAAATGCTATCCCACCATGTTTAATAATTCTTTTAATATGTTCAATTTGATGTTCTTTTATATTAGATAGTGGGAAACTATTTTTATTTTTACATTCTTTAGCATCAAATTCAATATATTTTCCTTTATATATACCATTATAATCAAGAGTTGATATTCTTTCATAAACTGCTTTATTAATAACTGTTGTTCTTCTAGTAGGATAACTTACTTCAAGAACCTTTATTGGTGTAGGTTTTTTATATATAATTGCTTTATCAATAGAAACATAATATGTATTAGTATCATTAAGTAATTTTTCTAAAAACATACCTCTATTTCTATAAACAATATTACTCATATAAATTTATCACCATATATAATTATATAATATTATGGGTAAAAATAAAATAAAACTTAAAAATAGTTTACTAAAAATGGCATTTTTATGTAAATAAAGTTGATTGTTTTTCAATTTTATGCTAAGATAAACAAGGCTTTAAGAAATAAACACAAATATTGATTTATAGTTTCTAGTGCTAAATTTAGTGAAATTATAAAAAAGAGATATTTGGAAGTAATAACGAAGGAGGAATTTATATGGCAGTAGTGTCAAAAAGTAATTTATTAGAAGCTGGTGTTCATTTTGGACATCAAACAAAAAGATGGAATCCTAAAATGAAGGATTATATTTTTACAGCAAGAGATGATATTTATATTATTGATCTTCAAAAGACTGTTGAGTTAATCGAAGAAGCTTACGCTGAACTTCTTAAAGCTTGTGAAAATGGCGGTAAAGTTTTATTCGTAGGAACTAAAAAACAGGCTCAAGAAGCAAGTAAGGAAGAAGCAGAAAGATGTGGTTCTTACTATATCACTGAAAGATGGCTTGGAGGTATTTTAACTAACTTTAAAACTATCAGAGATAGAGTAAAACGCATGAAAGAAATTGAAGCAATGAAAGAAAGTGGTAAGTTTGAATTACTTACTAAGAAAGAAGTTGCTAAAATTGAAAAAGAATATGAAAAATTAAATAAGATTTTAGTTGGTATTAAGGATATGAATGAACTTCCAAGAGCACTTATTATCACTGACCCTAGAATTGAAATTAATGCTATTAAAGAAGCAAGAAAATTAAATATTCCTGTATTTGGAATAGTTGATACAAATTGTGATCCTGATGATGTTGATTATGTTATACCTGCTAACGACGATGCAGTAAGAAGTGTTAAAGTTGTACTTGGCGTACTTGCTAACGCTGTATGTGAAGCAAATGGACTTCCTACTATAGACTTTGTAACAGAAGAAGAAGCACCAAAGAAGGAAGAAAAAATAGAAGAAATTAAAATTATATCTAAAGTAGTTGATATGGATGATGAAAAAGAAGAAGAAGTTGTTAACGAAAAAGAAGATTTATCTTCTATGACAGTTGCAAACTTAAGAAAACTTGCAAAAGAAGCTGGAATTAAAGGCTTTTCAACTATGAAAAAAGAAGAATTAATTGAAAATTTAAAGTAAATTAAAGGAGGATTTATGAATATTAGTGCAAATGATGTTAAAAATCTAAGAGATATGACTGGTGCTGGTATGATGGACTGTAAAAAAGCATTAGTTGAATGTAATGGTGATATAGATAAAGCTATTGACTACTTAAGAGAAAAAGGTATCTCAAAAGCAGCAAAAAAACAAAGTAGAATTGCTGCTGAAGGTTTAACAAATGTATTTGTAGATGGAAATAATGCTGTTATTCTAGAATTAAATTCAGAAACAGATTTTGTTGCTAAAAACAAAGATTTCCAAGATTTAGTTCAAAAAATTGGAGAAACTATTCTATCTAATGGTGCAAAAACTTTAGAAGAAGCACTAGCATTATCTACTGATGAAGGAACAATTGAAGAATTAATCGTTAATGCAACAGCAACAATAGGTGAAAAATTAAGCCTAAGAAGATTTGAGTATGTAACAAAAAATGATAATGAAGTATTTGGACGTTATCTTCATTTAGGTGGAAAAATGTCTGTTTTATCTGTAATTGAGGGTGGTAATGATGATGTTGCTAAAGATATTTCAATGCAAATAGTTGCTATGAACCCAAAATATATTGATAGAGATAGTGTTTCTACAGAAGAAGTTGAACATGAAAGAGAAGTTCTTAAAACTCAAGCATTAGAAGAAGGTAAAAAAGAAGAATTTGTTGATAAAATTATAGAAGGAAGATTAAATAAATTCTTTGAAGAAATATGTTTACTTGAACAAGTTTTTGTTAAAAATAGTGATTTAAAAGTAAAAGATTATTTAAAAAATAATAATTCAAAAGTAATTTCTTTTATCCGTTATGAAGTTGGAGAAGGTATGGAAAAAAGAAATGATGATTTTGCACAGGAGGTAATGAGTCAAATAAAATAATTATTTTGACTAATAAAATGAATAATTTATTTACAAAATCAGTGGCAATACTTGGTATTGCCTTTTGTATTCTAACATTTAAAGATTTAAAGGTTAATAATATATCAAATATAAAAGAATATTTAATAGCTACTAATGATAATAAAACTTTTAAAAATGTAAATAGAGATGAAATATTATCATATTTTGATAAAGATAATGCTGTTATATATATAGGTAGTACTAATGAAGAACATGAGGTATTACTTGAAATGTTATCAGAGCTTGCTAGTGATTATAAAATAGATAATTTAGTTTCTTTTGATAGTACTAAAGAAAGTCCTATATTATCTTTAAAAACAGAAACAAGTTATAAAGTAGATAGAGAACCAACTAGTTTCTATAATGAAATACTAGATAAAGTAGGAGTATTTGCTAGAGATTATGATGTAATAAATAATAATAATGAAGCAATACAAACAGATTATAAAATAATAATTGATCCTACAGTATTCTTTGTTAAAAATGGTAAAATAATTTTTAGTTATTTTTTAGAAGATATTAAATTAACTGATAAAGAATTAGATGATATAAAGAATATATATAAAGAAGGATTTGAAAAATTAAGTATAAATATATAAAAAGATGTAATTTTACATCTTTTTATATATAATTTATTAATTATTTTTTTTATACGTGATATAATTTAAAAAGAAAAGAGGTAAAAATGAAAACAATAGATGATATAATAGATTTAATATTTCCAAATTTAACTCTAACAAAAGAAGAAATAGAGGCAAGATATCCTAAAAGAGAATTAAATGATAATCAATTTGTTACAAGATTTGCTCCAAGTCCTACTGGATTTATGCATATTGGTAACTTTTTTAGTGCTTTAATAGATTATATTATTGCTAAAAAATCAAATGGTATTTTTTATTTAAGAAATGAAGATACAGATAAAAAAAGAGAGATTGAGGGAGCAGTTGATACAATTGTTAATATATTAAATAAATATAATTTACAATTAGATGAATATGAACTAAATGGTAAAATAGTAGGAAATTATGGACCTTATGTTCAAAGTGAAAGAAAAGAAATATATCACTCATATATTAAATATCTTCTTAAAATAGGAAGAGCATATCCATGCTTTTGTACTAAAGATGAACTTGAAAACTTAAGAATAAAACAAGAAAAAAGTAAAATAAGACCAGGTTATTATGGTAGATTTGCTAAGTGTAGAAACTTAAGTTATGATGAAATGTATGAAAAAATTTCTAATAATGTTCCTTATGTAATAAGATTTAAATCTTTAGGAGATGGAGAAACAACAAAAGAGTTTTATGATGAGGTAAGAGGCAAAGTAAATATTACACTTAATGATTTAGATGTAGTGATTATGAAATCTGATAATTTACTTCCAACATATCATTTTGCTCATGTAATAGATGATTATCTTATGCATACAACACATGTAGTAAGAGGAGAAGAATGGCTTCCATCATTACCTATACATTTAGAGTTATTTGAAGCACTAGAATATGAAGCACCAAAATATATTCATATATCAAATATAATGAAAACTGATAATGGCGTTAAAAGAAAGATTAGTAAAAGAAAAGACCCTGAAGCATCTATGACATATTATTTAGAAAATGGATATCCAGAAAAAGCTGTTATTGAGTATTTAATGACTATAGCTAATTCTAATTATGAAGATTGGAGAAAAACTAATCCAGATTTACCTTACACGGAATTTGAATTTAAAAGTAATAAGATGTCATCTTCAGGAGCATTATTTGATTTAGATAAACTTATAAATATATCTAAGTTAGTAATAAGTAAAATGAATAAAGAAGAATTATTTGATGTTTCTTATGAATTTGCTAAAAACTATTCAAATAAATTACTTACATTAATTGAAAAAGATAAAGAATATTATAAAAATATTTTAAATATTGAAAGAGAAAAAGTAAATCCAAGAAAAGATATTTATTGTTATAATGATATATATAATAATATTTGGTATATGTATGAAGATGAATTTTATAATAATTTAAATTATGAAATACAAATAGATGATAAAAATAAATTTTTATATAATATATGCTGTGATTATGTAATAAATATTTATGATAATTCTGATGATAAAGAAACATGGTTTAATAAAATAAAAGATATATGTAATATAAATTCTATTGCTTCAGATATGAAAGAATATAAAAATAATCCAGATAATTATAAAGCATCAATTAGTGATTTTACTAATGTTATTAGAGTAGTTATTACAACTAAATCAAAGACACCTGATTTATATGAAATAATGAAGCTTTTAGGAAAAGATATAATTATTAAAAGATGTGAAAAATTTAAAGAATTTATAAAATAAAAAAGAGAATTTAATATTTTTAGCAAATTATTTATATGGAGGTGATAAATAATTAATGAAAAAATATTTATTCTTTTTTTTATTGATTTTAATAATGACTTGTAAAGTAGAAGCAAAGGAGTATAAAGTTGTTTTTGAAGGTGGATTTAATATAGTATTAGATGGAAGTTATGATTATGAATATGATGGATTTAGTTATAATGCTGATTTAAATAAAATAACATTAAATAATACTAAATTAAAAAGTTTAATTTTAAATGATACTATAAATGAATTATTAGAAATAGAAGTAATAAATGATTCTAGTATAATTAATTATGATGATTATGCAGTAGAAGCATATAATGTAAATTTAATAATTTATGGAGATGGTAAATTAAGTTTAAATACAAAATATGATAATGCATTTTATGCTAAGAATTCAAATGTTTATATAAGGAATCGTTGTGATCTTAAAAGTAAAACATCTAATTTATTTAATATGGAGTATTCTGAATTAATAATAGAAGATGATGCAGTTGTAAATTTAGAAACTCCTAGTTCACAAGCACTTTTTATAGCATATGGAATATTAGAAGTAAATGCATCTACATTAAATGCTACATCAAAAACTAATCCAATAGTTTTAAGATATTATAATAGACCATATTATTTTATATCTTCAGAAATTACTAGTGAAGGACATTTAATATTTAATTATTTATTTAGAGATTATTATACTTATATGATAGGACAAACTAAAAATGTTGTTATAAGTAAATCAGAAAAAGAAAGTGAAAAATATGAATTAAAAACTACTGATATAGAAGGCGGGAAAATAATATTAAATAAAAATATGTATGAACTTGGGGAAAGAATAAGTTATACTATAGTTCCTGATAGAGGCTATAAATATAAAAGTGATAGTGTAAAAATAATAGGAGATTATAAGCTAACAAATGAATATTCAGAAGTAAGAATGCCAGAAAGTGGTTTAGAAATAACGTGTGAATTTGAAGAAGAAGAAAAATATAATATTAGTTTAGATTATAATGAAGGAGGTACTTTTGATAAAGATAAAGAAACTATATTATATAAAGGAGAAAATTATATTTTAAATATTATAGAAAATGAAAATTATATAATTAAAAAAATATTAATAAATGATATAGAAGAAGAAATAAATAATTTAATAGAAATTAATAATGTAGATAAAAACTATAATATTTATATAGAATTTGAAAAGATTTATGAAGATGAAATAGAAAATATAAATGAAGAAGAAATAACTAAAGATGATGATATAGAAAATATTAATGAAGAAGAAATAATTAAAGATGATATAGTTAATCCTAATACAAGTGATAATATATTAATTTATATAATTGGGTTTATTATTTTAATTTTATTAATAAATTTATCTATTTTATATATTAAAAATATGTTATAATTCATTCGTGTGCTGGAATAGCTCAGTCGGTAGAGCAATTGCCTCGTAAGCAATAGGTCGCAGGTTCGATTCCTGTTTTCAGCACCACTAGGAAATCTGCCTTAAACTTTTATAGTTTTGGTTTTAATATAGAAAATATCAATTTCTAAAAGAAGTTGGTATTTTTCTGTTAATTAAAGAAAAGTAAAATGATCTGATAGATTAATTTAACTAAATAAGTTAGATAGAAATTAAATAGATGCATTAAAGAATAATAAAAAAATATTTAATTAAAAATAAATAAAATTTAATGAGTATAACTAATAGTACTATATTGTGAAATTTTTTTCTTATAATTGCCTAGACATTTTAGCATATTTATGATATAT
>CAVCAD010000087.1:0-3731 GCA_963600145.1 Bacteroidaceae bacterium | reverse complement strand
GTGGTGGAGCGATGTTGTTTCATATACTTGAAAAATATAATATAAATGTATTATCTCCTAAAAATATAATTTATTCTTCATTAAATAAACTAGTTTCTAAAACTGATTTAGTTGTATTTAATGATAATTATGAAGAAGATCCTATATTTGATGAAAGTATTACTAATTATATAGAAGATACTACTAATATTTCATTTGATAATCCAATAGTTTATATATATAATACTCATCAATTAGAAGAATATAACTCAAAATTATTATATGATTATAGTATTAAACCTAATGTAATGATAGCTTCATATGTACTTAAAGAAAAACTTTCTGAATATAATATAGAAAGTATAGTAGAAACTAATAATATAAAAGAATATTTAAATAATAATAATTTAAAATATAGTTATAGTTATGATGCAAGTAGATATTTTATGAATAAAGCTAAAGAAGAATATTCTACAATTGAATATTTTATTGATTTACATAGAGATTCTGCTCTTAAAGATAAAACAACTTTAGAACTTAATAATAAAAAATATGCAAGATTAATGTTTGTAGTAGGATTAGAACATGAAAATTATGAAAAGAATTTATCATTAGCTATAAAGTTAAATGAATTAATAGAAAATAAATATCCTAATTTATCAAGAGGTGTACTTAAGAAAGCAGGAGCTAATGTTAATGGTATATATAATCAAGATATAAGCCCTAATTCTTTACTTATTGAACTTGGGGGAGTAGAAAATACTATAGATGAAGTATACAATACAATAGAGGCTATCGCAGATATAATAAATATTTATTTAAAAGGAGAAACAAGTGAAAAACAAACCTAATTATTTTAAATTAATTATTTTAATTTTATTTTTTGTATTTATAGTTACATATATATCTAAAGAAAATGGTTATTATGAATATGAAAATTATAAAAAAACTTTGGTAATTAAGAATGCTATTGAAACTTTTGAAAATGATGTAAAAGAAGGTAAAAATGTAAATAATAAAACTTATTTAGAAGATGAATATAAAGATTATTCTTCTAAAACTGCTTCTTTAGGAATAAAATCATCTATAGTAATTGATAATTTAGTTAAAAAAGGATTTCAAAGTATGGTAAAATTTGTAAAAATATTTTTTACTTAAATAAAGCATTTGCTGTTTCTTTATATGCTTTTAATAGTTTACCTGAGCCTAGTAATATACCACCAAAATATCTAACTACAACTATTAAATGTTTTTTATATCCTTTGTATAATAATATATTTAGTATTTGTGTTCCACTTGTACCAGATGGTTCTTTATCTTCATATTTTTTTTGTATATTATTAAAAACATATGCATAACAAAAATGTTTTGCTTTTTTATTTTCTTTCTTTAAATTTTCAAGTATAGTATTTACTTCATCTATATTTTCAATTTCATATAAATAGCCATAAAACTTACTTTTTCTATCTACATATAAACTTTCATTTAATTTCTTCATAATTTAAGTATATCATTTATTTATAAATAGTGGTAAACTCTTTTTAAAAGAGAGGTGAAAGTCAAGAAATTATTTACCTTGACATTATTATGTTTAAAGATGAGCTTTCTTTAGTGCCACATAAAAGTGGTTGTTATAAAATGTATGATTATAAAAATGAAATTATATATGTAGGTAAAAGTAAAAATTTACATAATAGATTAAAAAGTTATTTTACTGGTAAAATAACAGGTAAAACTAAAGTTTTAGTTAGTGAAATAAAAAGATTTGAATATATAGTAACATCTACTGAAGAAGAAGCATTAATATTAGAAAATAATTTAATAAAGAAAAATAATCCTAAATATAATATTTTACTTAAAGATGATAAAAGCTATCCATACATAGAATTAACAAATGAAAAATATCCAAGATTATTAATAAGAAGAGAATTAAATCTAAATAAAAAATCACAATTAGTATTTGGACCATATCCTAATGCTTTTGCTGCTCGTAAAAAAGTAAATATATTAAATAGACTTTATCCTTTAAGAAAATGTGTAAATTTACCTAAAAAAGAATGTTTATATTATCATATAAATGAATGTTTAGGATATTGTATAAATAAAAATGAAACTATTGATGCATTTAAAAATGAATTAATTAGTATATTAAATGGTAATAATGATTTATTAATTAATAAAATTAATGAAAAAATGAAATTTCATTCTAATAATTTAAATTATGAAAGAGCTCTTGAACTTAGAAATGATTTAGATTATATAAATAAGATTAATGAAAAACAAAAAGTAGAATTAAATGATGGAATAAATAGAGATATATTTAATTATTATGTAGATAATTCTTATATATGTTTTGAAGTATTCTTTTTAAGAAATGGTAAAATAGTAGGTAATTCATCAAGTATAAAACCTCTTATTAGTGATATTGAAAGTGAGTTTGAATATTATATATTAGATTTTTATGATAAACATAATTTATTACCTAAAGAAATAATAGTACCAGAAAATATAAATCAAGAACTTTTATCAAATATATTTAAAATAAAAGTAATTACAGTTAGTAAAGGTAAGAAGAAAAAATTACTTGATTTAGCAAAAGAAAATGCAGAAATAAGTTTAAAAAATAACTTTGCTTTATTATTTAAAAAAGAAGAGAATTGTTTTAATGCAAATCAAAAATTAAAAGAGTTATTATCTCTTGAACATTTAAATGTAATTGAAGCATTTGATAATTCAAATTTATTTGGAACTTTTACTGTATCTGGGATGGTAACTTTTATAGATGGAATGCCATCAAAAAAAGATTATAGGAAATATAAAATAAGTTTTGAAAAAAATGATGATGTATTAATTATGAAAGAAGTTATATATAGAAGATATTTTAAAGTATTAAATGAACATTTAAGAATACCTGATTTAATTTTAGTAGATGGAGGAATTAATCAAATTAATGCATGCATGGAAGTATTAAATAGTTTAAATTTAAATATTAAAGTTTGTGGACTTTTAAAAAATGATAAGCATGAACTAGATAGTTTAATAGATGCTGATACTAATAGTGTAATAGATATTGATAAAACATCAAATGTATTTTTACTTTTAACAAGAATTGATGATGAAGTACATAATTTTACAATAAATTATCATAAAACTATTAGAAGTAAATCTTTAATTTCTTCTTATCTTGATAATGTTTCTGGTATTGGTGAAAAAAGGAAGAAAAAATTAATAAAAAAATTTAAGTCTGTTAGTAATATGAAAACTAAAAGTATAGAACAGTTAAGTGAGGTTTTACCTAAAAAAGAAGCAGAAATACTATTTAATTATTTAAAAACTATTTAATTTACTTATTTGACTCTTAATGATAAAATAAATTTAAGACTAGGAGATGTTTATGAAAATAGTTAATGTAATGACAGATAGAATTTATATAAAATATAAGGAAATAGGAAATTTAAATACTAAGCAGTATATATATTGTTTAGAACCTTTAGGGGAAGGCTATAGTTCAGTAAGTGGTTATATAGAGGGAACAACAGAACTTTTAAGTATGGAAGATAAAGTAAAAGTTATATCTATACTTAATGATTTTAAAGATAATTATAAAGAAATTATATATTCAAATAAAAAACTAAATACTAATTTAGAAGAAGTTATGCAAGTACTTACTAAATATAATTATGATTATGATTTTAAAGATTTAGATATATTAAAAATAGATTTATCTAATGAAGCATTTTTATCTATTTTTG
>CAVCAD010000086.1:0-2898 GCA_963600145.1 Bacteroidaceae bacterium | reverse complement strand
GCAGTATTACTCTTGCTTAAAATATTATTAATTAATGGAGTTTTATATAATATTTTATTTGAGAAATAAGAATTTTCTAATATATTAGATGTAAATACAGGGAAATTTAATATATAAAGACAAGTAAAAATTATCATATATATTTCAAGTGTTCCAACTACTGCTCCAACTAATCTAGAAAATAAACCAAGTATTACAGTACCATCTAATACTTTTTGAAGAAGACCAGATAATTTTCCAATAACACTTAATAATGCTAATAATATTATTGATGTTAATACAAATGCAAGTATTTCATAAAAGAAAATATTTAATACACTTGCTCCTTTTATATAACCTTTAAAATCAAAAAAAGGGAAATTAGTATAAAAATATTTAGTAAGTATATTTTTTAATGAATATGATAAAACAAATACAGTTATAAGTCCTATAAGTGATATTATACTCCTAAGAGCACCTTTTCTATAACCTAAAAATGCTCCTATAATTAATAAAAAAATTATTATAATATCTATTGTACTCATAATTATCACTCTCTCTACTAATTAATTATATATTAATTTTTATGAAAAATAAAGAAATTTATGATAATATATATATGGTGATTCAAATGACTATAGTTTTTAAAGTTAGTGATAATATTAAAGAAAAGATGATTGAATATTATGATCTTTTAAAATTAGATAAAACTCCTCCTTATGCTATATTTCAAGCAAAAGAAGCAGATACAATTATTACATTGTATCAATCTGGTAAAGTTGTATTTCAAGGAATAAGTGCTGATATTGATGCTAGTATGTGGAGAGATCTTGAAAAACATTTAAATAATAGAAATATAGATATTACTCCGAGTGAAGAAAAGAAAGAAAAAGTAGATAAAAGTCTTTATTACTATGATACTATTGGTAGTGATGAGGTTGGAACTGGAGATTATTTTTTACCTATTGTTGTTACAGCAACTTTTGTTAAAAAAAGTGATATACCTCTTTTAGAAAAACTTAAAATAAATGATTCTAAAAAAATGACAGATACTAAGATTAGATCTTGTGCTCCTATATTAATTAAAAAACTTAAATATTCATCTATAACTTTATCAAATAAAGAATTTAATGAATATTGTTTACTTGGATATAATGCTAATAAAATAAAAGCTATATTACATAATAAAGTATTATATAAATTATCTAGTGAACTTAAAAATCAATATGAAAAAATAATAATAGATCAATTTTGTTATCCAAAAGTATTTTACTCTTATTTAGAAAATACTGAGTATATTACTAAAGGAATAACTTTTACAACTAAAGCAGAAAGTAAGAATTTGAGTGTAGCCGCAGCATCTGTTATAAGTAGATATTTATTTCTACTTGAAAATGATAAATTAAATGAAAAATATAATATAACTATTCCAAAAGGAGCATCTGATAAAGTAGATGCTACTGGAAAAGAATTAGTTAATAAATATGGTAAAGAAATATTAAATGAAATTAGTAAAGTAAATTTTAGTAATACAAATAAAATACTTGAAAAAAAAAGTAAATAGATGGTTATTTATTATAACCATCTATTTTTATTAAAGTTTTTGTAGGTACACCAAATGCACTAATTGGAAAATTTTCATAATCATTTGTATTAGAATTAACAATTATATCAATTAATTTTCCATCTTTCTCTACTTTATCCAAAACAACTGTAGTATGTTTAATTTCATTATTATAACTAATTTGTAATATATCTCCTGATTCAGCATAATAATAATTTACATCTACACTAGCACATAAACCATATCCAGTATTATCTCTAGCATATTGGTAAAAGTAAGGTGCTACTGTCCAAGAATAACTTCTTCCATTTTTACTATTTGATTCATTTACAGTTGCTCCATAATGTTTCCATTGTTCATATTGATTACCAACAGTATCCATAGGAATACCACCACTATATAGTACTTGAGAGGCATAATTTTGACAATTACCACCCCAATCATCATATTTTTCCCAAACATCTAAATTTCTTTTATTAACCCACTTTGAAGCATATTCTTTTGCTTTTTCTCTATCATAAGAATAATCACATTCTTTTTTAACATATTCTTCTATTTGTGCTTGTTCATAAAATATATTTTCTTTTTCTATTTCTTCAGTTTGTTGTAAAGTATATTTTTGATAACTTAAATCAATAGTTGATTTAAAGTTATCAAAAGAAACATCTTCTAAATCTTCTCTAAACATTAAAAAATAATCTTGTAATCTGTCAAAATCATATAATAAATATTCACCATCTACTAACTTATATTTAAAATTTAATTCTATATTATATAACTTAGTTTCTATTCCATTTAAGCCAATAAATTTAATATTACTATTTTCTTTAATTACTATATTATACATATCATCTTCATATGTAACACTATCTACATACAAAGAATAACTACATTCATCCATTTTTAAATTTATTCTTTTTTTAAGTCTAGTTTCTATATAATATTTTAATGACATTTGATTTAAATAAGCACTATTATCATTCATATAATATTTAGTCATATCTAATTCTTCTAAATAATATAAACTTTCATAATAACTATTTAAAAAACTAATTATTTTATCTTTAATTTCTTTTTCTAATTTAACATCATTATTATAAGAAATACTACTATAAAAAGATGTTATTCTTTTTTCTACATTAATTTCTTTTTTATTATTAAATTTATTAAAACAATAAATAAATATAAATATTATTAATATAAATACACAAAATATTTTAAATCTTATTCTATACTTTTTCTTTAATCTATATCTTTTCATATAATAAATATATCACTTTTTTTCTTATAAAAAAGTGATATATACATATATTTACAAAATAAATTTACATTTATCCTATACGAAAGGCAGGGGA
>CAVCAD010000085.1:0-13898 GCA_963600145.1 Bacteroidaceae bacterium | reverse complement strand
AAGCAACATTGTGTGTCTTATGATTCTTCTATTTCGATTCCCCTTAATCTATATATATATCTAAATATGGAATCTCTAGTTTTTGATTTTGTTATGTCAGTTAAATATATATATAATTTTGTTAATGCATCTATGTAATTAGGACATCTTTGTAATGATTTTATCATTCCATCTCTATTAGATTCGCTTTTTTCGTACTTCTTTAATTCATTAATTACCTTATCTTCTATTTCTTTCATAACCATCCCATAATCCTTCTCCTTTATTTACTTTGCGAATCCAAAGTCGAACCTAATAACATTCCAACAGATGTGCCAATAGGTAAAGCATTATTTTTATCTTTCATACGACTCCTTAATTATTTACTATTATTTTTTGAAATATATTTAACAAACATAATTATTCCCACTAAATTACAAGCAATAGATATGCCTAATAAAAATCCATTTGAAAAATCTGCAAAATTACTATTTGACTTTCCAGAAGAAAATTTAATATAAGCTAGATATAATATATTGCCTAATACAATTAAACATGTACCTGTTTTTAAATTTTTCATTTTCATTCTTCTTCCTAGATATTGATTAATATTTTATCTACTTATGATTATATCAAATATCTAACAAAAAATCTTTTATAAAATTAATCATACTTACACTTATTATCTATTATACTCTACTATTCGTTTGGTGTAATATAATAACTTTTTTAGTATAATCTATTTATAAGGAGGAAAAATGAATCAAGAAAAAATAGGAAAATTTATAGCTTTACTTCGTAAAGAAAAAAATATGACTCAAAACGATTTAGCAAAAAAATTAAAAATAACAGATCGTGCAATTTCAAAGTGGGAAAATGGAAGAGGAATGCCAGATTTATCATTATTAATGCCATTATGTGAAACACTTAATATTTCAATAAATGAATTATTAAGTGGCGAAAGGTTAAATAAAAAAGAATATCAAGATAAATTAGAAGAAAATATTATAAATACAATTGATTATTCTAATAAAAAAATTAAAAAAGAAAAAAGAACTTTTAAAATTTGTTTATCTATTATTTTAATATTTATAATATTGCTTATTATAATGTATAGAATTGATATAAATAGAATGAAAAATAATAAACAAGTTTTATTTAGTACTTGGGGATATGATTATACTCCTTCAATTGATTTAAAAGAAGAAAAAATAGAACTTGCAATCATGAACTATTTAATTAAAGAAAAAGATAATAAAGAAAAACAAAATGATAGTGAAAAAACATTTGCAAGTTTTAAAATTTATTTAACTATAGAAATAGAAAGTGGTAAAAAATATAATGTTTATACTCAGGTATTAATAGGTAATTATTATTTAGAAAATAATGAAATTAAAAATGATAGTATATACTCTATTCCATACAAGTTTGTTATAGAAAATAATAATGATGAATTTGTGGTAACAAATTCACAAACTCCTAGGGATGGAAGTTATTATTTAGTTGATATGAAAAATATATTTCCAAGCAGTGTAAGAGAAAATATAGAAAATGCAAGTACTGATGGAACAATAGAAAAATTACAATTAGAAATTAATGAACAAGTAAAATTATATTTTCAAAATAAATAAAGATGATTAAATAATCACCTTTATTTATTTTATTTTTTTTAAATCATATACTTTATCTACCATTTCACAAACACTTGGAGAATGAGTAACTATAATTACACATTTATTATCTTCATGAGCTAATTTTTTAAATATATCTAATATTTCTTTTTCAGTTTGTTTATCTAAATTACCAGTTGGTTCATCTGCCACTATCATTTTCGGATTATAAGAAAGGCTTCTGGCAATTGCCACTCTTTGCTGTTCACCTCCTGAAATTCTAAGAACTTTACGGTCAGCATATATTTCTTTTAATCCAACGCTTTTCATAAGTCTTATTGCTTCTTCCTTTTTATTTTCTATTTTTATACCACTAGCATCCATTGAAAGTATTATATTTTCACTTACAGTCATAAAGGGAAGTAAATTATAACTTTGAAATATTATCCCTATTTCATGGCTTCGATAATAATCTAAATTTATATCTTTTAAATCTTTATTATCAAATATAACTTTACCTTCAGTACATCTTTCAAGACCGCTAATAAGTGATAATAAAGTTGTTTTACCAGTACCACTACGACCACGAATTGCATATATTTTTCCTTTTTCAAAATCATAGGTTACATTTTTTAAAGCATATTCATCTACTTCAGCATCACTATATCTATAACTAGCATTTTGTATTGAAAGTAAAATATCTTTCTTATTAGTTAATTTTTCTTGTGTTTCTATATTATTTTTCATTTCTTTATTATGACCTCTCTTTCAGTATTGTAAGTGGAGAAAATCTTTGAATACTTATCATAGCAGATAAACTACTAATTAATATTAAAGCTAATCCTATACTTAATAATTTTAATATTACACCTATACTAACTACAGCATCTATTGATTCATATGCTTGTATATTAGGTGCTCCTTTTTGAGCAAAGTCTTGAATATTACCACCTTTATCAAAATCTTCTCCCTTAAATCCACCAAAATTATTTTTTATTTCTTCATTTGTTGTTTTAGTGCTTTCAATTTCATTTGATAAAAGTAAATTACTAACAGTTTTTGACATAGTTGTTCCTATCCCAGCACCTATCATAATTGCTATAAATCCTACAATTAATAATTCAAAAACAAATTGCATAGTTAATTTTGTTTTACTAATACCTATTGTTCTTAAAACACCAATTTCATATTTTCTTTCACGAATATTTATCATATTAATTACAAATAAAACTATACCACCAATTAATAATGTAATAATTAAAAATGTAGTAGAAAATGATTTAACATTTTCAATAGAAGTAAGTCCTGATGTAGCAAGTTCTTCATTTGTTTTAACTGTATAATTTTCATCTAATCCTTTTTCATAAAATTCTTCACCTATTTTATCTGCATTTTCATAATCATCTATTATGAATGTTGGATTAACATTACCTATTATATCTTCATTTGAATTTGTAATTTCAATAAGACAACCAACGTTTGTAATAATTGTATTAGCAGAATTAGAAAACATACTTACATTATCTTGATTATTTTCTTTATAAATACCTATAATTTGAAATTCATATACATTTTCATCTTCATCTTCTAATTTTATTTTATCATTAAGTTCTAAGCTATTATATGAAGCAAGTTCCTCATTAATAAATACATAATTACCATCAAATGCTATATCCCAAGCATTATCTATTATTTCAGTTATTTCATAAGTTCCTTCAATAAATTCACTCATAGCCTCTATTGAACTATAACCACTTAAAGTAAAATCATAAGATGATGTATTAAAATTATTCTCTCCTTTAGGAAGATTTGGGATATTTAAATCATTACTATTTTCATTATTTGCTTTTTCAATATTATTTCCATTTAATGAAATATTGTATGTATAATAATAATTTTCAATATGATCACTTTCTGCGAATTTTTTTACATCTTCTATTGTATAAGAAGATAGATTATTAAATTCTTCTTTTAAGTTATCCATATTTTCTCTATCACTAAAATCAAAATCTTTCATCATATT
This sequence comes from Bacteroidaceae bacterium, assembly GCA_963600145.1. Classification (GTDB taxonomy): domain Bacteria; phylum Bacillota_I; class Bacilli_A; order RF39; family UBA660; genus CAVCAD01. The sequence goes on along the minus strand of CAVCAD010000085.1, from coordinate 10,286 downwards.
TTCTCTATTAAAAGATATTGTAAGTTCTTTATCATAAGCACTTTCATAAGAATTAATTAAATCTTTAGCTGTATTATTAATAGCAAGTGTTATTGTACAAGCACAAGCAATTACTAAAATAATTACACCTATTAAAATATTTCTCCCCTTGTTTCTTGTTATAGAAATTATAGCATTTTTTAATATAAACATTTATCTTTCCACCTTTCCTTTTTTGTTTACATTAGAAAGTTTAACAACTATAACTTAAATAAAACTGAAAAAAAGAGAAATAATTTTATAATTCTTTCTCTTTAAAAGTAGATTTATATAAATCTCTCTCTTTATCTTTAAATTCTTCTGGTCTTTCAAGAACAGGTAAATCTTTAATAGTAGCAAGTCCAAAATAATCTAGAAATTCATTTGTAGTTTTATATAAATTAGGTCTACCTATAGAATCAGATTTTCCACATTCTTTAATCAGACCCATAGCAAGCAATTTTCTAACTATTTGTGTACTATTTATTCCCCTTATTTGTTCTATTTGTAATCTTGTAATTGGTTCATTATACGCTATAATAGCAAGTACCTCTAAAGCTGCTTCACTTAATGTTTGATTCTTACCTGTTTTTACAAGTTTTTCAAAATATATTTTATGTTCAGGTTTTGTAGTTAATTTAAAAGTATTTCCAAGAAAAGTAATTCTTAATCCTCTATTTTCATTTTCATAATCTTTTTTTAATTCATAAAGTGCATTTTTTATTTCCTCATCAGAAGACTGTAATATTTCTTTTATTTCTTTATAACTTATTCCTTCATCACCAACGACAAATAATAATCCCTCTAGTATGGCTTTTAAATTCATGTTAATCAACTCTTTCTAAGAAAATTTCAGAAAAATTTTCATCTTGTTTTATTATTATCTCATTATTCTTAGCCATTTGTAATACAGACAAAAATGTCACAACTATAGTTGGTCTATCAATAATTTCAAATAATTTTGAAAAACTTACTAATTTTTCTTTTTTTAATATGTTTCTTATATTAACTATTTTTTCTTTTACAGAAATCTCTTTTATAGATATTTTTGTATTAATAGGTTTTTCATAGTCAATTCTTTCCAACATATTTTTAAGTGCATCTAATAAATCAAAAACTGTTGTAGTACTATCATTTTTAATTTTTGTATTAGTTATTTTTGATAAATTTTCTGGTGACTTTGTAAAATAATTTTTTCTTTTTGATTCTAGATCTTTAAACTGCTTTAAACTTTCTTTATATTTTTTATATTCTAATAATCTTTTTTGTAATTCTTCTTCAGGATTTTCTTCATATTCATCAGAATTTTCATTATCATTAGATTTTGGAAGTAATTTTTTACTTTTTATCTCTATAAGTTCTGATGCCATTACTAAGTATTCACTTGCTACATCAAGATTAAGTTTTTTCATTTGTTCAATATATTCTAAATATTTTTCTGTTATTTCATATATCTTAATATTATATATATCCATTTTTGATTTTTTTATCAAATGTAAAAGTAAATCAAGTGGTCCCTCAAAATCCCCTATTAATAAATTTTTCATTATTTACAAGTCCATCCATTAGCAGTTTCAGTTTTTTTGATAAAATCTAGTGTATCACCATATTCATAATTTCTAGTATAAGATGATGTTTGTTCTTTAAATGTAGCTAAATCTATTGTATATGTTATTTTAGCATCATCTAAAGTTATTTTTGTACTATCAATGTTAGTTAAAAGTAAATTATCATATTCACTTTTATATTTATTTTTATATGTTTCAACTGAAGAATCTGAGTCAGAGGCTTTAGCTTCTTTAGTCACAGTATATGAGGTTAACATTTCACCAACGAAAGAATATTGATTTGTTTCATTTACAGTTACACCACTAGCAGTTCTATTGTTTGTACAAGTTAAAGTATCTTTTTTATCTTCAGTATAATTTGTAACTTCTACATAATAAGCTGAATTATATGCTGCTTCACTTAAATGAATATAATATCTTTTAATAGTTGTTTCTATTTTATTAGAAGATGTAAATTTACTAATATGTATTAAATTTTTATCTTTATCATATACCTTTATTGCAATATTATATTGATTAACATCAGATACTGAACTATTTGCTTTTACATCAAATTGTATACCTGCTCTTTGAGTTTCTTTTTTAAAATTATTAAATTTTATTTCAGTTTCTTTATCAGTTATATGTGCTTTTGTTCCTAATTCAATGTATTTATCATCAATTAGATTAGATGTATCTTCTTTTTCTTCATAATGTTTTGTTTGATAATCTGTATTATTTAAATTTTGATATATTGTAGGTATTACAAAAACAACAAGTAATAATAAACCAAAAAATCCAAGAACAAATAAAGCCATATTTTTAGATTCATTCTTATTTTCCATTTGACTATTAATAACATTACCATTTGCATCTAATTGATATGATACCTTTTTCCCACCTATTCTTAATTTACTTATATTAGGATTATTTGTTTGATTAGATGTATTTACCTCATTTTGTGAATTATTTACATTTTCTTGTTTTGGTAAATTACTAGTATCTGAGTTATTTTTACTAGTTTCATTATTAACATCAGCTGTTATATCTAAAATCTCAGTAGCATTATTTTGACTATTTAATTCATTAGTTTTATCATTCATATTATTTAACTTATTTTCATTCATAAATATCACACCTACTTTTTACTTCTTAATTATAACAAATGTTTAAAAAAAGTTAAAGAAAATATTAAAAATAAGCACTAACTCTTGTGCTTATTTATTAAATCTCATAGTCATATTCCTTTTTATATTTTCTACATAATTAATTTTATGCATATAAATACTATTTTTTACTTTATTTATTCTATTATTTAATGAATTATTATATTTTTCATATCTCATATTATTATTATGAAATATTTTTTTATAAATATTCTTCTAAATTATCAGATTTTTCATATGGTATATTAACCTCTATTATATTATCTACTGCTTCTTCTATCATTTTTTTATAATCAAATAATTTTTCAATATTTTCACATTCACTAATATTTGGATTAATAACTGGGTGCTTTGGCACAAATATAGTACAACAATCTTCATATGGAAGAATACTTGTTTCATATGTACCAATTTTTCTTGAGATATCAATTATTTCTAATTTATCATAAGAAGCAAGAGGTCTTATTATAGGAAAACTAGTTACATTATTAACAGCCATCATACTAGTAAGTGTTTGACTAGCAACTTGCCCAATACTTTCACCATTAAATATTGCTTTAGCATTAATCTTTTTAGCAAGCTCTTCACTAATACGATACATCATCCTACGCATTATAGTAATTATATATTCAGGATTTCCAACTTTGTAAATTGTTTCTTGTATTTTTGTAAAGTTTACTATATATAATTTTGTATTACATCCATATTTACATATTATATTAGCAAGATTTATTACTTTTTCTCTTGCTTCTAAACTAGTATGTGGGATACTTTCAAAGTAAATATAAGAAAGATTTACTCCTTTTTTTAATGCTAAATATGCTGCGACTGGACTATCTATTCCACCACTAAGCATAAGTAAACCTTTACCTAAACTTGACACAGGATAGCCACATAATCCTTTTACAGTTTCATCATATATGTAAACATAATCAGTTCTTATTTCAATATTTAAAAGTAATTCTGGATTCTTTACATCAACACTTATATCTTTTTTATTTTTTAAAATATATGCTCCTACTTGCTTATTAATTTCAATACTATTATATTCATATGTTTTATCACTTCTGTTTGTTTCAACTTTAAAAGTTTTAAAATTCTTATTTGAAATAATAGATAAACTATTTTTACTTATATCTTCAATACTTCTTTCAAGAAATTTATAAACTACAATAATTTCATATATACCAAATATATATTTTAGTTTTTCAACAGTTTTTTCTATTTCATCTGTTGTTATAAACATTCTATAATAATCATATTCTATATTATAATTAATATCTTTTAATTTATTTTTTATATTTTTAATAAGAGTTTTTATAAAAAAAGATCTATTATCTTTTTTTGTAGTTAATTCTCCATATTTAATTAGAATTATTTTTTCCATATTTACCTCAAACTTCCAAGTGAATTATATACTTTATCAAAAGCTAGTAGAAATTCATTTATTTCATCAATAGTAGTATAAGGACTTATGCTTATTCTAATAGAAGTTGTACTTATACTTTTATCATTTGTCATTGCTTTTAGTACTGTACTTTCATCAAGTGATGAACAAGCAGTATTTGTACTTATATAAACGTTTTCTCTTTCAAGTGCTCTAACAAAAGTTTCAGATTTTATTTTAAGAAGGCTAACATTCACAATATGTGGTACACAATAATCATTTGAATTAATTTTTATATCATATTTTTTTAAACCTTCTATTAATTTTTTATTTAATTTTTGAACTATTTTAACATTATCAGTAAAATTTTCATTCATAATTCTCATTGCTTTAGCAAGCGATACTACTAAAGCAAGAGCTGGAGTTCCTCCTCTAAAAGGAGTATTTTCTGTTGTACCATAAATTAAAGGCTCAAATTCTATATTTTTTTTCTTATATAAAATACCAATACCTTTTGGTGCATATATTTTATGTCCAGAAAAAGATGCTAAATCTACATCTATTAAAGAGAATGTTCTTTTTCCTAAACCTTGTGTTAGGTCAGTATGAAATATTGCTTTACTTTTCTTTTTATTCATAATTTGTCTTATTGTTTTAAGTGGTGCTTTAAATCCAACTTCACTATTAACTGCACATATACTTATTAATATTGTATCTTCTCTAATTAATGAATATAAATTATCTAAATCAATTTGACCATTTTCATCAATTTTAACATAGCTTATTTCATATCCAATACTTTTCAAATAATCCATTACATCAAGTACACTTTTATGTTCTAAATAAGATGTTATTATATGTTTTCCTTTAGTAGAATATTTTTTTACAGTTGACATAATCGCAGTACTATTAGACTCGCTTGCTCCACTAGTAAAAATAATTTCATTTGAATCAACACCTAAAATATCAGCTATTTGTGTCTTCGCTTTTAAAAATAATTCTTTTGATTTAACTCCTAAAGAATGAATACTATTAGGATTACCTATAAATTCTTCTGTCACTTTTACATATGAATTAAGTACTTCTGGAAGAACATTTGTCGTTGCTGAATAATCTAAATAAATCATATTTTTATGCCTCCTGAATCACTGTTAAAATTACTGGTTTACAATCAGTTTCTTCATATAAATATGAGCCTAATACCTCTCTTATTTGATTTCTAATTTGTGTATAATCTGCATATTTACTACCATGTATATTACTTTTAATAATTTCTAAAGATTTCTCTTTTATATTATTAATTAATTCTAAATTATCTTTACTATATATAAAACCTTTACTTAATATTTCAGGCCCAATAAGTACTTTTTTAGTCTTTTTGTCTAAAGTAACACTTATTAATAAAAGACCATTTTCACCAAGCATTTCCCTATCTTTTAAAACTAAATCTCCTATATCTTGAGTACTTTTACCATCTATTAAAACATCATCTACTTTAATAGTATCTCTATTTTTTATTAATTTACCATCTTCAAATGAAATAACTTCACCATTAAATGCAATAATTATATTATCATTTTTAACTCCAACTTTTTGAGCAAGTAATGAATTTTCAACCTGATATCTATATTCACCTTTTATAGGTAAATAATATTTTGGATTAAATAATTTAATTAATAACATAATATCTTCACTAGAAGCATGATGTCTAACACTTTTTTCTTTTGGAACTACTTCTATGTTCGCACCTTTTATAGATATATCATTCATTAATTTTACTATAATACTTTCATATGCATCATAACTTGGTTCTGCGAAACATATAGTATCAGTCTTATTAAGTGTTATAAATTTATCATATCCATTTACAATTCTTGAAATATTATGATATGGATTTTGTCTGTCGTTACTAACTAATACTATTGAATTAGGGTCTTTTAAATTTGTTAAATCACCTATAATATTATCTTCAATTTCTAAATATCCATCCTTTACACACATATTTATAATTGATATTAATTCTTTACCCATTATAACAACTTTTCTATTTTTGCCTTTTATAGAATTAAATATTTCTTGAATAGTATATATATGTAGTGGAAGTAAAGTAAATATAATTCTTCCTTTATTTCTTTCAACTAATGATTTAAAAAAAGGTTCTAATTTATGTTTAGGAGATGTATGACCCTTTTTTTCAGCAAAAACACTCTCACACATTAATGCAAGAACACCTTTTTTACCAATATATGCAAGTTTTCCTAAATCCATATCATAGTGCTTAGTCATAGTTGGGTCTATTATAAAATCAGCCATATAAATTATACTACCATCTTTAGTATTAACTGAATATCCAACAGTATCTGGACTTGAATGTGTAACACTAAATGGGAAAATAGTAAATTCATCAAATTTTAAACTAACATGTGGTTTTATTATTTCAAAATTATTAAATTCTATATTCTCCTCTATTAAATCCATTTGAATAATTTTATATGTATAATCTGTACAATAAACCTTAATATCTGGTATGATTTTAATTAAATCAGTAAGTGCTCCCATATTCTCATTATGAGGATGTGAAATAAATACTCCTAGTATTTTATATTTAATTTGTTCTAAATAACTAAAATCAGGAATTATATAATCTACACCATACATTTTATCAGGTGCATATTTTAAACCACAATCAAAAATTAAAATCTTATCATTTACACTAATTGTATATAAATTTTTTCCATTCTCATTAAGGCCACCTAAAGCCATAATATTTATTCTACTCATAAAAATCTCTCTCTTTCAATAAAAAGTTTTAAAACTAAAATGATTATATCAGAAAACATTAAAAAAAGATAGTGCTATAACAGTAAAATTAGAGCACTCTTTTTATTTATTCACTTCTTAATGCTTCAACTGGATCTTTTTTTGAAGCTGCTTTCGCAGGTATTAAACCACCAATTAAAGTTAGAATTATAGCTAAAACAACTAAAGTAATAGCATTTTTTACTTCAAGACAAGCTGCTAAAGGGATATTACCTGTAAAATAATGAAGTATATTATTAATAATTGGTATAAATGCATAAGATATTCCTATTCCAAACATACCAGATAAAAATCCTATAATAAATGTCTCTGCATTAAATATAGAAGATATATTTCTTTTAGATGCACCAATTGCTCTTAAAATACCTATTTCTTTTGTTCTTTCATAAACAGAAATATATGTAATTACTCCTATCATTATACTTGATACTAATAAAGAAATTGATACAAAAGCAATAAGAACATAACTTACAGCATTAACAATTGTTTTAACAGATGACATTAATATTCCAGTTGTATCAGAATAATTAATTTTCTTTTCTTCATCTACAGTATTATTATATTTTTCAATAAATGATAAGAAATTCTCTTTTCCATCAAAACTTGTAAAATAAATTGATATATAAGTTGGTTCATCTTTATCTTGATAACCTAGTAAATTTAAATTAGATTTTTGACTAGATTCACTTTTATTCATCATAGCATTTACTACTCTAGTAAGTTCACTTTCGCTAAAGTTTAAACTAAAAGCAGATGCTATTTCATTTTCATCTATATTAAATGACATAGCAAAACTATTTGTAAGTGTTGTAATTAACTCTCCTACTTTTGATAAAACTTCTTTTTTAACAGAAGCCTCTGTCATAGAACTTGCCACTACATCACTAGTACTTTTAATAGCAGCACTACTCATATATGAAGATATTACTGTTTCTTTTAATTCATTAACTATAACTGCTTCTGGATTTTCACTATCTATTTCATAATCAGGATTTATTACTTTTATATAAGAATTATAACCACTTATGTATGCTTGCATAAGGCCATTTAATAAAGTACTATAAACTGTCATAAAATTTTCTTTAGGAATTACATAACTATTTTCCATATCTAAAAACATAGTATTTAAATAACTATTTAAGTATTCATTTATTATTTGATCTATACTACTTAAATTATATTTTTCATTTATAGTATCAAAAATTCCATTTGCTAATACATTTAAATTACTTTCAAACAAATTTAAAGCAGGTGTTTTATCAATAATAATTGAATCAGAAATTTGTTGCATATAATCTTGAGTTTGTTTTTCTAATGTACTTTGATCTATATTTATATTAAAAGCATTTTGTAATTTTTGATTATCTACTTTTACTAAGTCTGCGAATTCAAAATCAAAATTATTAGTTTTTTCATCAAATCTATTACCAGAAAAAATATCTATTTCTTTTTCTTCAAGTTGTTTTTTTACTATATCAGTATCTTTGGCATAATCAATAATATAATCAACAAGTGATGATGTATAAACAACACCAGGGTTTAATGCTAAAGATGTTGTTCCTTCTTTTGCACTTACTATTCCTACAATTTTTAATTTAGTTGCATTTTGATAAAGAGTGTTCATATATGATGCATCATCACTCATATCTTCATATACATCATATTTTGAATTATATTTATAAATATCAGAAGGCATAATTAATCTAAGATCTACATTCATTAAATCTTCATAAGTAAAAGTAAGAGGTTCATTATTTATGTTTACAGACTCACCACTCATTATTGCTGTTACTAATTTACTTAATTCTTCTGTATCGCGAAGACCTAAAGTATAAACTAACAAATCAGAAATTGTATTTGGTTCAGATAAAACTATTATCATTTCATCATATGCTTCAGGCCATCTTCCTTTTAAAACATCATAATCATCTTTAATTTCATCATAGTTATCTACCATTTGTGAAAAAACTGAAGCCATAGTAGAATATGAACTAATTAAACTATTTTCTCCAATCATAGAAGTAAATAAATTACTAGGATTTATTTTAGATAATTTATTTGTACTATCTATAGTATAAATATTAGGATCAACACTATACATATATTGAAGATTAGATATATCACTTTCTATTTCAGAATAATTTTGACTCAAATAATTTTTAAAAGTTTTTAAATCATTACTACTTACACTTGAAAGCATAGATGTTATATACTGTTGTTCTACAACTTTATCAGAATTTCCTTCACTTTTTTCACCAGTTCTCATTGAAAGTAATACACTTGTTACATCAGCTTGTTCTTGCATTATTGTAAGAGGGTAAGATGTAAGTGTTTCTTCTTGAATAGAATCTACATAATTTTGAAAACCAGTTGAAACAGCAAGTATTAATGCAATTCCAATAATACCTATCGAACCCGCTACTGAGACTAATATTGTTCTGCCTTTTTTTGTCATAAGGTTATTAAAAGAAAGTGATAAAGCAGTAAAAAACGACATAGTAGTTTTTTTACTTTTATTTTTTTCAAATGATTTTGTTTCTTTTATATTTGATTTACCATCATAAATATTAGAATCAGATATAATATTACCATCTTTTAATTTTATAATTCTACTTGCATATTCATCTGCTAACTCGGGATTATGTGTAACCATTATTACTAATTTATTTTTAGAAATTCCCTTTAATAAATCCATTATTTGAATACTAGTTTCAGAATCAAGAGCACCTGTTGGCTCATCAGCAAGCAAAATATCTGGGTCATTTACAAGAGCTCTAGCAATCGCTACTCTTTGCATTTGACCACCTGATAATTGGTTTGGTTTTTTATACATATGTTTTTCAAGTCCAACATCTTTTAATGCTTTTTTTGCTCTATTAATTCCTTCTTTTTTACTAATGCCAGAAAGAGTAAGAGCAAGTTTAACGTTTGATAAAACAGATTGATGTGAAATAAGATTATAACTTTGAAAAACAAATCCTATTCTATGATTTCTATAACTATCCCAATCTGAATCTTTATATTTTTTAGTACTTATTTCATTTATTATTAAATCTCCAGAGGTATAGTGATCAAGACCACCTATTATATTTAAAAAAGTTGTTTTACCACTACCTGATGGACCCAAAATCGCAGCAAACTCACTTTTTCTAAAATTTACACTAACATTATCAAGTGCTTTTTGTTCAAATCCTTCTGTTTTATATATTTTAGTAATATTTTTAATTTCAAGCATTCAATTTACCTCCTATCAATTATATTAAATCCAATAATTTCTATACCCGTATATTTTATTAGTTTTTAATTTAAAATGCAAGTGAGTAAAACTTAAATATAAAAGTATATGTT
>CAVCAD010000084.1:0-11104 GCA_963600145.1 Bacteroidaceae bacterium | reverse complement strand
TTGCATAATTACTTTACACTCTAAACTTTACTGTTTGTTTTTTCTTTTGTATAATGGTTAAAGTGAGGATAGGTAGTTATGGCAGAGTATAATGAAAAATCAATAAAAATCCTAGAAGGATTAGAAGCAGTAAGAAAAAGACCTGGCATGTATATTGGTAGTACTGATAAAAGAGGTCTTCATCATTTAGTGTGGGAAATTGTAGATAACGCTATTGATGAAGCTATAAATGGATATGGTAATAAAATTGATATAACGATAAATGAAGATAATAGTATAACTATAAGTGATGAAGGAAGAGGTGTACCAACTGGAAAACACGAAAGTGGATTAAGCACTCCCGAGGTCATATATACAATACTTCATGCTGGTGGAAAATTTGAAAATGATGGATACAAAGTATCCGGAGGTTTACATGGTGTAGGAGCTAGTGTTGTAAATGCTCTAAGTAAATGGATGAAAGTAACTATTTATAGAGATGGTTTGATTCATACTATATCTTTTAAAAATGGTGGAAAAGTTGATAAAAAATTAGAAAAAATAGGTACAACTAAAAGAACTGGTACTGAAGTAACATTTATGCCAGATGATACAATATTTGAAAACAATATATTTAGTTTTACAACTATTTGTGAAAGAATGCAAGAAAGTGCATTTTTAATAAATGATTTAACAATAAATATAACTGATGTTTCAGATAATAAAAGTGTAAGTTATCACTATGATAATGGTCTTGTTTCTTTTGTTGATTATATGAATGAAAATAAAAAAACTCTTCATAATACAACACTTTTTCATGGAGAAAAAAATGGTATTATAGTTGACTTAGCATTTCAATATACAGAGTCATATAATGAAAATATAATATCATTTGTAAACAATGTAAAAACAATAGATGGTGGTACTCATGAAGTTGGATTTAAAACAGCACTTACTAAAGTATTTAACGAGTATATTAAGAATAATAATTTATTAAAAGGAAAAGATACTTCAATTGAAGGAAGCGATACAAGAGAAGGATTAACTGCAGTGTTAAGTCTTAAAATTCCAGAAAATATGCTTCAATTTGAAGGACAAACTAAAGGAAAATTAGGAACTCAACAAGCAAAAAGCGTAGTTGAGAGTCTTGTATATGAGAAATTAACATTTTACCTTGAAGAAAATAAAGAATTTGCAAGTAAAATAGTTGATAAAATATTAAAAAGTAAAGCTGCTAGAGAAGCAGCTAGAAAAGCAAGGCAAGAAGCTAGATTAGGAAAAGGAAAAAAAGAAAGAGATAGAATCCTAATGGGAAAATTGACACCCGCTCAAGGAAAGGATCATAAGAAAAATGAACTTTTGATAGTTGAGGGTAATTCTGCTGGTGGAACAGCTAAAAGTGGAAGAGATAAAAAATTCCAAGCGATTCTTCCTTTAAGAGGTAAGGTAATTAATTGCGAAAAAACTACAGCCATAGAATTATTTAAAAATGAAGAAATTAACATGATAGTTCATGCGATAGGTAGTGGCATTGGACCTGATTGTAATCCTTTAGAATCTAATTATGGAAAAATAATAATTATGACCGATGCTGATGATGATGGAGCTCATATTCAGTGCTTACTATTAACATTTTTTTATAGATTTATGAGACCTATTATAGAGGCAGGTATGCTTTATATTGCAATGCCGCCATTATACTTAGTTAAATTTGGTAAAGAGAAAAAATATCTATCAACAAATGATGAATTATTAGAATTTAGAAATACATACAAAGGTAATTTCTCAATCCAAAGATACAAAGGACTTGGTGAAATGAATGCTGATCAATTATGGGAAACAACTATGGACCCAAAACAACGAAACATAATAAAAGTATCTATAAATGACACCTTATTAGCAGAAAAAAGAGTTAATACATTAATGGGAGAAAATGTTGATATTAGAAAAGACTGGATAGAAGAAAATGTAATTTTCTCACTTGAGGACGATTTTAAAAAGTAGGAGGATGTAATAAATGAGTAAAACATTAATAGAAAAGATACATGATATTCCTCTTGAAGAAATAATGGGGGATAGATTTGGAAAATATTCAAAATATATTATTCAAGATAGAGCTCTTCCTGATGTAAGAGATGGCCTTAAACCAGTTCAAAGAAGAATTCTTTTTTCAATGTATAAAGATAAAAATACTTATGATAGAGAAACAAAAAAGAGTGCTAAAACCGTAGGAGCAGTAATTGGTAATTATCATCCACATGGAGATACTAGTGTATATGATGCAATGGTTAGAATGAGCCAAAATTGGAAAATGCGTGAAGTTTTAATTGAAATGCAAGGTAATAATGGTTCAATTGATGGTGATGGACCAGCCGCTATGCGTTATACAGAGGCTCGCCTTTCTAAAATCAGTAATTTATTATTACAAGACTTAGAAAAGAAATGCGTTTTGATGGCTCCAACTTTCGATGATGCTACATTTGAACCAACAGTTTTACCTGCTCATTTTCCAAACCTTTTAGTTAATGGTTCTACTGGTATAAGTGCTGGGTATGCAACAAATATCCCACCACATAACTTAGCTGAAGTAATAGATGGAACAATCTTAAGACTTGAAAATCCAGACTGTACTTTAGAAGATGTTATGCAATACATAAAAGGTCCTGATTTTCCAACAGGCGGAATTATAGAAGGTAAAAAAGATATAGTTGAAGCATATAGAACTGGTAAAGGTAAAGTAATAGTAAAATGTAAATATGAAATAATAAAAGAAAAAAATAATCATCAGATAATTATAACCGAAATACCTTTTGATGTAATAAAAAGTAATATCATAAAGAAAATAGAAGAAATAAGATTAAATAAACAAGTTGATGGTATACTAGAAGTTAGAGATGAATCTGACAAAAATGATAATTTAAGAATAGCGATTGACCTAAAAAAAGATGCAAATAGCTTTCTTATAATGAATTATATTTTAAAAAATACAGAAGCTCAAATTAACTATAGTTTTAATATGGTAGCTATTGTTAATAGAAGACCAAAAGTTTTAGGATTATTAGAAATAATTGATGCATTTATCGCACACAAAACCGAAGTAGTAACATTAAGAACAAAATATGATTTAGAAAATTATAAAGCAAGACTACATATAGTAGAAGGTTTTATAAAAGCACTTAGTATTTTAGATGAAGTTATTAAAACTATAAGAAAAAGTAAAAATAAAACTGATGCTAAAGAAAATTTAGTAAAAGAATTTAACTTTACAATGATGCAAGCTGATGCTATTGTAATGATGCAATTATATAAACTTACTAATACTGATGTAACAGATTTAGAAAATGAATATAAAGAATTAACAAAAATGATAGATTTATTAACAAAAATTTTAGAAAATAAATCTGCTTTAAAAAGAGTAATAAAAAATGAATTAAATGTAATTAAAAGAGATTTTATGAATCCTAGAAAAACTGAAATAAAAGATGAAATAACTGAAATAAAAATAGAAAAAAAAGACATGGTTAGTAAAGAAGACTATGTAGTTATTGTTTCTTCTAGTGGTTATATTAAGAAAATATCATTAAAATCTTATGCATCTAGTGAAGGACAAGAAACAGGACTTAAAGAATTTGATTATGTTGAAGGAATATATAAAATTAATAATTTATCAACAATAATTATGTTTACAAATCTTGGTAATTATTTATATGTACCAGTATCAGAAATAAGTGAATTCAAATATAAAGATATTGGTATGCATGTTAGTAATATAGTTAAAATAAGTGATGGTGAAAAAATAATTAGAAGTATCGCAGTATCAGATTTTAATACTGAAAATTATATTACTGCATTTACTAAGAATGGTATGGTTAAAAGAATGCTGCTTAATAATTTTGTCTCTCAAAGATATTCAAGACCAATTCAAATGTTTAAATTAAAAGAAAATGATGAACTTCTATCTATTAGTAAAATTAATGATGATAATGTATTTGTTATTACTAAAAATGGATTTGCTTTAAGATTTAAAACTGAAGAAATTCCTGTAGTTGGTTTAAAAACAACTGGTGTTAAACTTATTAAACTTGTTCAAGATGAAGTTAAAAGTGCTTTTGTAAGTAAAACAGATAATGAATTTATAACTATATTTACTCTTGATAATACTGCTAAAAGGATAAAAATAGATCAAGTTCCTATTACTAATAGAGGTAAAAAAGGAATAATGGTTGTTAAACCTACTAAACTTAAAAAGTATAATATTTTAAAAGCATTTAATCTTTCATCTAAAAGTTTACTTGGAATATTAACAACTGATATTAATGAAATTAAGAATAGTGATATACCAATCTTTGATAGATTAAGTAATGGAACTATAATATCTAAAAAAGATATATTAGATGTATTTAAAGTACAAAAAATAAAAGATGTAAGAATTTTAAAAAAAGAAGAAATTGTTAAACCAGAAGCAAGACAAATTAATTTAAATGATATTATTGATGATTTTAAAATATAAGAAAAGCATTGTATTAAATGTTTTTCTTTTTTCATATATATATTTAGGTGATGTTAATGTCTAAAATAGATGATTTTAAATTATTTATAAGAAATAATCCTAAAATATATAAAAGTGTTATTAATAAAAAAACAACTTGGCAAGAACTTTTTGAACTTTATGATATATATGGAGAAAATAATGAAATATGGGATGATTATAATGAAACTAAAGATGGTTTTAACTTAAATAAAATATTAAATAATTTAAAAAATATAAATAGTGAAACATTAGAAAGTAATATAGATAATTTACAAAGAGCAACAAAGTTTTTAGAAGATATTACCTCTGTATTTATAACAACACCTAAAAAAGAGAAAAGAAAGGTAAAAAAAGATAATTTTTCTACTATAGAAAAATTATATGATGATTAATGAATTACTTAGTATATAAAAAAATAATAGAAACACCATATGCATTAAAATACTTAAGAGAAAATTCTTATTGGTATAAAAAATTAAATAGAAATCCTGAATTAATAGATAAAATGATAGATGAAATGAAAGAAAAATATGAATTAAAATTTAGTAATAAAGTAGAAAAAATAATTAATACAGTAGACTTAGTAACTAAAATATTTAATAATTAAAAAACCACAAATGGTTATATTATATAATTATTTGTGGTTTTATCTGTTTGTAAATTATCAATATCTAAATTCTTAATATTATTTTCTAGTTTTTTAACCCTTCTTTCTAAATTAGTAAGTCTATTATCTATTTCATTATAATTATCCTCATAATACTCAGTATTTGGTATCATATTCATATTTGCATTAACATTAGGACCATAAGCATAAGATTGAGCACTTATATTATATCCACTTGGTTCTATCATTACTGGAGGATTATAAGAATTAACATTATAGTTTTGAGAATAAAAACCTCTATTTTTTTTCATAGCAATCACCTAAAATATTATATGAAAATATAAAATTATTGTGTATAATAGTATTTATGAGATTGAAACACATAAAAGATGCAGAAATAAAAATATATGATAGTGAATATGTAATTAAAAATCCTTTTGAATATAAAGGAAATTGGAAAAATGTTTTTAAAAATGATAATCCTATAAGATTAGAAATAGGAATGGGTAAAGGAGACTTTATAATATCTTTAGCTTTAGCAAACCCAAATATTAATTATATTGGTATAGAAAAATATGCTAGTGTACTTTTAATATGTACTAATAAATTAAAAACAATGGATAAACTTAATAATTTAAAACTTATAGTTATGGATGCTATGAATATAAATGAAATTTTTGATAAAGAAATAGAAAGACTTTATTTGAATTTTTCTGATCCTTGGCCAAAAAATCGCCATAAAAATAGAAGATTAAGTAGTAGTGTTTTTTTAGAAAAATATGATAATATTTTTCTAAAAGATAAAATAATTGAACTTAAAACTGATAATGATAATTTATTTGAATTTTCATTAGAAAGTTTTAAAGAATATGGTTATATAATAGATGAAATAAATTATAATTATAATGCATTATATAAAACTGAATATGAAAAGAAATTTATATTAAAAAATATAAATATAAAATATGTCAAAGTTCATAAAAATTAATAGTTTAAATTTATAAAATAGTTTGTTATAATAAAAAATATCGGAGGAAGTTATGAAGAAATTATTATTTGTTATGTTTTTAATACTTATATTTACATCTGGTTGTACAACATATAATATAGATAATCTTACTTATGATGAAATAATAAAAAATACACTTTCATCTA
This sequence comes from Bacteroidaceae bacterium, assembly GCA_963600145.1. Taxonomy (GTDB): domain Bacteria; phylum Bacillota_I; class Bacilli_A; order RF39; family UBA660; genus CAVCAD01. Next base: position 4,832 of record CAVCAD010000084.1, on the reverse strand, counting down.
ATCTTAAACTTAATAACATTAATAATTTAGGATATAGATATTACTTACCAAGAGGTTTTATTGTAAGTGAAAATAAAAAATATAATCAAGTACTTTTTTCTAATAATAGTAAATATTATTTAAATGTTGATATAATAAGTTATTATAATAAAACAGATAAAGAACATGAGAAAGATACTAGTTTTTATTATTCATATGATTTTGAAATAAATGATAAAAAAGGATATTTAGATATAAAAAAATCAGATGATGTTTTTTATGTGAAAATGTTATATAATTATGCTATAATAGAAGCGTTAGTAGAAGAGAAAGATATTAAAAAAGCAATTACTAACATGTCATATATATTATCTTCTATAAGATATAATGATTCTGTTATATTAAATTTAATTGGTGATAGTGTTTTTAATACTTCACAGTATAGTTATCAAATAGAGAAAGTTAATCCAGATGAAGAGGTTGAAAAGAATTTTCTTGATTATGTTAGTGATAATACAGATGAAAATGAAATCATATCGGACCCTGATTTTATAGAAAACTAAGGAGTGTGTAAATATGGGATTTATAGGTAAACTAAAAAATATTTTTTATGATGTTGAGGAAGTTGAAGTAGCAGATGAAAATACTAGTAATGGTAATGCTAAAGTAGAACAAATTATTCCAAAGAAAGAAACAAGTACAACTACTATACAATCTAATAATACAAATAGTAGTAAAAGTGATAATAATTATAGTGAAAGAGAATTAATAAAACAAAGAAAAACATTCCCTTTTCCAATATTTGATGATGAAGAAGAAACACCAAAACCAAAAACTAGGAATAATATATTAGATTTAGAACCTACTAGTGCAAGTAGAACGAGTACTGTTAATAATCAAGCAAAACTTAATATAAATAGAGATGAAGAAAGAAGGTATGAAGGTAGCTATTCTTTAAAAACACAAAATAGAGTAAAGGAATCACCTTATAATAAAGTTGATTCTAATTCTACTACTAAAAAAGTTTTTAAACCTACACCAGTAATTTCTCCTGTATATGGAATACTTGATAAAAATTATACTAAAGAAGAAATAAAAGAAAATATTGAAGAGAAAAAAAAGGCAGCAGTAAAAAATAATAATGTTGATTATGTAAGGAATAAAGCTTTTGGTAATACTAAAGAAAATGATTTAGAAGAAACACTTACAAAAATAAATGATGAAGTTAGAGAAAGTGTAAATAGTTTATCTAAAGAAATAGAAAATTTAACTGAAAATAAAACTGATGATTTAACTAATTTATTAAACAAAATAGAAACTAAAGAAGATATTACAATAGAAGAAGCAGAAAAAATGTATGATGAAGGAATAAATAAAAAAGAAAAAGAAGAAGAATTAGAAGATGAAAAAGTCGATAATACACTTGAACACGATTTATTTAATTTAATCGATTCAATGTATGATAATAAGGAGGAATAATATGGAGGTATTAAGTCAAGTATTACCAATATTAAATTCTATATTAGTATCAATACTTTTGATAATATTAATTATATTAAGTATAAGAGGTTTAAAAATATTAAATAGATTAGAAGCCATGACTTTAGAAATTGAAGAAAAAGTTGCATCAATATCAAAACTACTGGATTTAGTAGGAGCAATTAGTAATATTACTGGTAAATTTGCGGATACTGTTTTAGATTTACTTAAAGGCAAACTTACTAGTTTATTAGATAGAAAAAATAAAAAAAAGGAGAGTGAAATATTATGAAGAAAAAAGGTTTTTTAAAATTTGGTTTAGGAGTTGCTTTGGGAGTAGGAGCAAGTATGTTATTAAATCCTGAGACTGGTGAAAGGAACAGAAAACAACTAAAGAAAAAAATTGATAAAGTTTTAGATGACATAAAAGAAATAGATACTGAAGAAGTTAAGGATGAAATAATAAGAAAAGTAGATGAAATTAGAAATGAATTAACTGATTTAGATAAAGAGAAAGCACTTGATCTTGCTAAAAAAGAAGCTAAGAAAGTACAAGTAAAAGCAGAAGAATTATATGCTTATGCATCTGAAAAAGCAACACCATTAGTAGAAAAAGCAACACTTGAATTAAAAAAACAAACAATTATATTTGCTAAACAAGTAATTAAAAAATTAGAAAAAGAAGAAACAACAAGTAAAATTAAAACTACTAAAAAAGCATAATAAATAAAAAAGATTCGGGTATGAATCTTTTTTATATTGATTTTATTTACATATTACTTTTTATCGTGATATAATTTTAAAAGTAAAGGGTTGTTTGATATGAGAAAAATAAAATTTATATTTATAATATTATTAGTATTAATACTAAAAGTAGATGTTAAAGCATTATGTGATGAAAATACTTTATTAGAAGAAGCAGAATTAGTAAAAGTAATTTCTACACCATCACCAGATAGAAATGATTTATTTTATTTAATAAGTATAGAAAATGTAAGTGAGAATTTAAAAGTAGAAATAAAAAATACTTATAATAATGAAACAGCTAGTTTTGATGGAAAAGATAAATATGCAGAATTAGTACAAAGAGATATCTTTAATACAATAACATATGATATAAATATATATTCAAATGATGAGTTATGTAGTGATAATGTAATTCGTAATATAAAGTTAGTAAATAAAAGTTATAATAAATATTCTACATATAATGTATGTATAAATAATGAAAGTAATAAATTATGTGATCCTTTTTATGATACAAGTTTAATAGAAAATGATGAAGAATTTTTTGAAGAATATAATAAAATAGAAAACGAAAATACACCTATAATACCAAAGACAGTTAACTTTTTTAAGAAATATTATTTATACTTTATAGTTCCATTATCAATTTGCTTATTATCTTTATTAATAGAAAAAATAATTTTAAAAAAGAAAGGTGAAAATATAAAATGAAAAAGAAAATATTAATAATATTATTTACCTTTATATTATTTATTACTAATGTATATGCTGCTGAAACAATGGAAATTATTAAAGAAGGTTCTGGTTCTTTAATATACGTTAAAATACACGAAGAAGAATATGATTTATCAACTGAATATACAGGAAAAACATATTGTACAAATAGTGAGATATTAAGTGCTATTGGGGCTAGCGGCAGTGAAGAAACGCTTAATAGCGGTAAAAAAGCACAAATGTATTCAGAATTACCATATTCTATTGAGCGTTTAGTATCAAGTGGTTGTATGAAAGCATCATATAATGGATGTTCAATAAGTAATTCTGAAATTAATTGTAAATTAGTTATCAATGGTGAAACTATAGTTGAGATTAAAAAGCCGAAATTAAGCGAAGAAATAGCTGTTGCAAAAGTAAATAGTTCATCATCTGCATTTGTAAATAGCCAAACAACAACATTAACAGCAAATAGTTTAATAGATAATCATGTAGATATTAAACTTCTTGCATCTACAACAAAAACGAAACTAAAATCAGTAAAAGCTCCCCTTTATTCTTATATAGGACATTATACTAAAACATATGATGATAATGTATTTGAAAGAGATTATGAAGCATATGGAATGAGCCCAGGACTTTTTACAGGTTATTATTATTTAGAAGACCAAAATTTCGCAATAGGTTGTAAAGATAGTAATACAAGTGCTGAATGTGGTTTAGTAGCAATTATTACAAAAGCAAAAGAAAATGAAGATAAATATAATTATTTAAGTATATTACTAGCTTTAAGACTATATGCTGCATATAACAATATGGGAAACTTTGTAGATGGTTGGGTAGGAGATACTACAATTTCAAATGATAATATATATTATAAAACTGCATATTTAATTATGCAGTATGGTTATGATGGAACAGAAACAAGTTTAAGTAAAGTAGTAAAAGAACTTAAAAATAAAAATGATAATAATGTTTCACAAGATAACACAGGAATATTATATAAAAAAAGTAGTTCAAAAGATTTAGAAAATGCTATAAAATTATTTAAAGAAGCAGAAGAAGGATTAGAAGTATTTACTCCATCAGTTAGTTTATCAGCAAGTAATAAATATACTTGGAGAACTGATGGAACAATGGAATTTGTAATAAAAACAAATTTTAAGGAAAATACTTATATTAGCAATTTAACATATTCTGATTATAGGATAAGTACTGTATCAACAAGTCATGCTGCATGTGGACAATATTATTGTTATACTATAAAAGTAAAAACAGAAAATCCAGATGATGTAAATACGTGTGCTAGTTATTTAAAAAACTTTACTGTATCATTTGAATATAGAGATGAAAGAGATATATCAAAAGATATAAAGAAATATGCATCTACTGGTGTAGGATATGAATGGTATTTAGTTTATGAAAGAGATGGTAATTACTCACCAAACTCTTATAATACTGCTGAATTAAATATTGAAGCAAATTGCTGTTTAGAAGGAGACTGCTGTGAAGGAGATACAAATTTAACAAATAAAAATTGTCCTGCATGTAATGTATTACAACAAGATACAAGCAATATGACATATAATTGTAATGATTCAACTGAAGGTTCAATTGAAGACCCACAATTTTGTTCAATGATAAGTAATACAAAAAGTACTAGTGAATATGAAATAAATAATAATAGTTTATTATCAGTTAGTGATTATAGTAATAGTAATTATTGTAGTGTAGTATGCCGTGAAAAAACAAATTTTAAATTTATGGATAAAGTAGATGCTATCGCAGGTAGAACATTTACATATGATGTAAAAGATGACCAAAATAATTCAAAGAAATGGACCTCAATAGTAGAAGGTGAACTTGAATGTTTAAGTTATGATATAAAATATGAAAAATGGTATGAAGATTAT
>CAVCAD010000083.1:0-4109 GCA_963600145.1 Bacteroidaceae bacterium | reverse complement strand
TTTATGTTACAAATACGATTTTATATGATATAATTAAATCGTGAAAGGAACAAACTTATGAAATATAAAAATGAAATTTTAAAACTTTTTAATAACGGATATCTTACTACGAAAGATGTTATTGAACATAATATTCCAAGAATTTACTTATCAAGACTGATAGATGAACATATAATTGAACGCGTTAGTAGAGGTGTTTATATAAAAACAAATGATATTCCTGATGATATGATTATTCTTCAAAATAAAAGTAAAAATGCTATATATTCACATATGACTGCACTTTATTTATATGGTTTATCTAATAGGATTCCAATTAAATATGACATTACTGTTAATCAAGGATATAATGGAACATTACAAAAAGAAAATAATGTTAATTTGTTTTATGTTAAAAGAGATTTATTAAATCTTGGTTTAACGACATATATGCTAGACTCCGGATATGAAATTAAAGTATACGATTTAGAAAGAACTATTTGTGATATTATTAAAAACAAAAATAGATTAGATCAAGAAGTGGTAAATAAAGCTATTAGAGAGTATTTCTATAGTAATAATAAAAATATTTTAAAGTTATATGAATACGCAAAAAAATTAAGAATTTATGATAAAGTTAGAAATACATTTGAGGTGTTAAAATGATCAAAAACAAAGATTCATTAAAAGCAAAAGTTGCTAATTTATCTAAAAAAACTAATATATCAAATAAATATATTATTCAAGAATTTATGTTTGAAGCATTATTAAAGAGAATTTCTGCATCAAAATATAAAGAAAAATTTATTATTAAAGGTGGTTTTTTATTATCTAGCATATTTGGAGTTAATTTAAGAAGTACTATGGATTTGGATACAACAATTAAAGGTATACCTTTAACAAGAAAGAGTTTAGAAAAAATTATAAACGAAATTATAACAATAAATATAAATGATAATATAAATTTTAAATTAGAAAATATTAAGGATATAAGATTAGAAGATGAATATTCTGGTTATAATGTAAATTTAAAAGTAGAATTTGATGGATTAAGAACAAATCTAATGATTGATGTTACAACTGGTGATGCAATTACTTATAGTGAAACAGAGTATCAATATAAAACAATATTTGATAATGAAACAATAAACATTATGACTTATAATTTTGAAACTATAATTGCTGAAAAACTTGAATCTATATTATCAAGAAATATAGAAAATACAAGGATGAAAGATTATTATGATTTATATATGTTTGTAAATTTTAAGTGGGATGATATTGATAAAAAAGAATTGTTAGAAGCAATAAAGCAAACATCAATAAAAAGAAAAACAGAAGATTATATCTTAAATGCTTATAAATACATTGAATTAATAGAGGATGATAATAAATTAAAACAACTTTGGAAAAGTTATACTTTAGTTTATAGTTATGCAAATGATATAAGTTTTGATGATACTATTAAGGCAATTAAGACTATTTGCAAAGTATTAGAATTAGTTGAAGTATAATTTCACTAATAATTATTAAGCAGGATGAGGAAATAATTCTACCATACTTCTCTTTAAAGCCTTATAAATAAAGAAAAAAATAAATATTAATTAAAATCCAAGTTTTGGATGAATCTTGGGTTATTAAGTTAGTGATAAAAACTATTAAATTATATATAGAAGTGATAGATAAATAGTAATTTGTTAAATGAGCGATAGTCTGAAAAGAATAAAAAAGAAGATTAAATACTCATAAAAATAAAGAAAGATAAAGATAAATTACAATTTATAGATTAGTTTGACATACAACTAATCTTTTTATATATCAACTTTTAGTTTAAAAGATGATATTATGTTAAATTAAAAATTATCATTCATTAAAAAATCAAAAATATTTATTTGTTTAACGCCATTATTAGAATAATCTTCCTTAGTTAAAGTAATTATATATTTTTCGGATGATTCTATATCATCAAAAGCACTAAATTCTCTCATTCTAGTATTTTCATCTGATAAATCATAACAAACTTGAATATATTTAAAATTGTTAGCTTTTGATGCAATAAAGTCAATTTCACCTTTTTTAGTTTTTCCAATAAATACTTTATAATCTTTTCCTATAAGATCATTATAAACAACGTTTTCTAAAGCAACTGAATAATTAATTTCCTCGTTATTTGTCTTAATTTGCTTAATTCCTAAATCATTAGCATAATATTTATTTAATGTTTTTAAAACATTTTTTCCGTGAACATCATATCTATATACTTTATTCATAATAAAAGTTGTAGAAAATGCTTCTAAATAATTATACAAAGTATCATTAGCTATTTCATGATACTCCTTTTTTAAATACTCTATAACATTATCTCTTGAAAATTCCCTAGTTTCAGTATCTAATATATATTGAAGAACTTTATTAAATGATGCTATATCCTTTATTCCAAGTCTTTCTACAATATCTTTTAAAATAATAGAATCATATACACTTGATAAATAACTAATTTTATCTTCATCACTAGTAAATATAAATCTTTGAGGAAGTCCACCCCATTTAAAAACATCAAATAATAGTTTTTCATAATCATTTTCTTTAGTATTTGTTAACTCTACTATTTCTTTAAATGATAACGGATTTATTCTAAAACTAACATATCTTCCAGATAAATCTGTTGATAATTCAAGTAAAGTCATTCTACTATTTGAACCTGTAATAAAAATACTATAATCATTAGTAATCCTTAAAGAATTAATTCCTTTTTCAAATTCTTCTACTTTTTGTATTTCATCTAAAAAAACATAGTATTTATCATTATTTACTTTTAAAGATTCGATATAATTACATAAATCTTTAGCGTTTTTTATAAAATCATATTTTAAAGATTCAAAATTGATATAAATTATGTTTTCTTCATTAATGCCAGATTTAATAATTTCATCCTTTATTTGTTTTAAAATAACTGATTTACCACTTCTTCTCATTCCATATATAATTTTAATTAATGATTCAGTATGATAAAAATTTCTTATTTTAGATAAATATTTTTCTCTGATTAACATTATAAACCACCTCATTTACATTATACTATTATATTCAATTTTTGTAAAGTTATTCCAGTAGAGTGGAATAACTTTTTCCATTCGCTAAATAAAAATGCTATTATTTTTATAAATAATAAAGTACTAAAATATATTTTTTCAAATTTTTTAATTTTATTAGGAAGAATATATGGAATGTAATAGTAATTGGGTTTAAGAAAAGTATATTCATAATTATTAAGCAGGATAAGGAAATAATTCTACCATACTTCTCTTTAAAGCCTTATAAATAAAGAAAAAAATAAATATTAATTAAAATCCAAGTTTTGGATGAATCTTGGATTATTCAAGGTAGTGATAAAATCAGCTAAAAATATAGTATGATTAGATGTAGAAATGACAAACAAATAGTAATATTGTGTGTAATTATATGGTTTTGTATTGTAAAAACTTTATAATGGCTTTCCCGTTGCAAATATTTTTTGTTGGACCGTTAGTAAGAAATATTTTTAAAATTATATTTAAGAAACAATTACAATCATTATAACAATAACTTACAATTTATAGATTAGTTTGAAATACAACTAATCTTTTTATGCACTAAATTGCACAAAAAAATCAATCATTTCTGATTGATTTCTATATATCAAAAGTTCGAATAGTTCGAACAGGTTTTCTAGTGGTGCAGGTGAAGGGACTTGAACCCCCATGGATTGCTCCGCTAGATCCTAAGTCTAGTGCGTCTGCCAATTTCGCCACACCTGCTTCTAAGTGGTGGACCCTGCAGGACTCGAACCTGCGACCGCCCGGTTATGAGCCGGATGCTCTAACCAACTGAGCTAAGGGTCCATCGCTTTTTCACTATACCATATTTCAAAAAAGAAAACAATAATTTTTTAAATTTTATTTATATATTTTTTTATAAATTCACATAAATCTACAATATTTTTAAGTTATTACAAATATAATTATAGTATGAAAAGAAGATTCAAAAGTAAAATAAGAAAGAAACATAAATCTTTTTTACTTAATAAATTAATAATTTTATTTATTTTATTTTATTTTGGTAAAGTTATTTTTCCAAATATATTTGATTTT
>CAVCAD010000082.1:0-2237 GCA_963600145.1 Bacteroidaceae bacterium | reverse complement strand
TTATTACACTCATAAAAAAATAATTTATATTTATACCTCATATATAAAATTATAGTTACTTAAGTATTTACTTAAGTAACTTTTTAAATTTATATTATATATAATAAAATTTTATTATATTTTAGTTAATTAAAATGATGTTATTTTAACTTGACATATTCTATTTTATTTTTAATAATTATTAATGTGAAGAAATTGAGGTGTAAAAATTGAAAAATTTAGTAATTGTTGAGTCACCAAGTAAATGTAAAACTATTGAAAAATATTTGGGAAAAGATTATAAAGTTTTATCTAGTAAAGGACATATAAGAGATTTAGCAACTACTGGTAAATTTGGATTAGGAGTAGATTTAGAAAATAATTTTAAACCAGATTATAAAATAGTTAAAGGTAAAAGTGCTTTAGTTAAAAGTTTGAAAAAAGAGGCAATGAATAGTGATTATGTAATACTTGCAACTGACCCTGATAGAGAGGGAGAAGCTATTAGCTGGCATTTAAAAGATACTTTAGATTTAGATAAAGATAAATATGGAAGAGTAGTATTTAATGAGATAACTAAGAGTGCTATTGAAGATGCATTTAAAAATCCACATGATATAGATATTAATTTAGTACAAGCTCAAGAGTCTAGGAGAATATTAGATAGGATAATTGGTTTTAGGTTAAGTAAATTAATGCAAAGAAAAACTGAAGGTAAATCTGCTGGTAGAGTACAAAGTGTTGCTCTTAAAATAATAGTTGATAGAGAAAGAGAAATTAATGATTTTGTTCCTGTAGAATATTGGACTATTGAAACAAACTTTAATGATTTTACTGCAAAACTTGAAAAATATGGAGAAGAAGATATTGAAATACCAAGTGAGACTAAAGCTGATAAAATTCTTTCATCTCTTTCAAATGCTTATAAAATAGAAAGTGTAGAGTCAAAAGAAAAAAATAAGAAAAGTAAATTCCCATTTACGACAAGTACTCTTACTCAAATGGCCTCAAACAGATTTGGGTTTAAAGCATCAAAAACAATGAGAATAGCACAGAAGTTATATGAAGGTATTGAACTTGAAAACGAAACTGTAGGTTTAATAACTTATATGAGAACTGATAGTACAAGATTTTCAGATGATTTTATTAAGCAAACTTATGCATACATTGATAAGAATTATGGCAAAGAATATGTTGGTTATGTTAAAAAAAGTAAAAATAATGCTAATGTTCAAGATGCACATGAAGCTATTAGACCAACTAGTATTAATAGAACACCGGATCAAGTAAAAAAATATTTAACACCTGATGAATATAAATTATATAATTTAATTTATATAAGAAGTATATCTGCTTTAATGAGTGATGCTAAAACTATGGCAACAACTGTAATACTTGATAATAATAATTATAAATTTAAAGTGACAGGTTCAGTTTTAATATTTGATGGTTATTTAAAAGTATATGGTGCATTTGAAGATACAGAAGATAAAATATTACCAGATTTAGAAAATTATAAAAGTAATATTTTAGTATCAAATGATGTTAAAAAAGAAAAACATTATACAGAAGCACCAGCTAGATATACAGAAGCAAAACTTATTAAAGAATTAGAAAGATTAGGTATAGGAAGACCTAGTACATATGCTAAAATAATTGATATATTAGAAGAAAGAAAATACATAGAAATTAATGATAAAAAATTTTATCCAACTGAAATAGGTATAACAATTACAGATAAATTACAAGAATTTTTTAGTGAGATAATTAATGTAAAATATACTGCTCAAATGGAAACAGATTTAGATAAGATTGCTGCTGGTAAAGAAATTTGGTATAAATTATTATATAGATTTTTTGATGAATTTGAACCACTTGTAGAAAAAGCATTTGATAATATGGAAAAAGCAGAACCTGAGACTACAGGAGAATTATGCCCTAATTGTGGTAAAGATTTAGTTATTAGAATGGGAAAATATGGTAAATTTGTTGCTTGTTCTGGTTATCCAAATTGTAAATATATTAAAAAAGAAGAAAAAAATAATACAGAAATATGTAATTGTCCTAAATGCTCTGGTAAAATGATAGAAAAATTTACTAAACGTAAAAAGATTTTCTACGGTTGTTCTAATTATCCAAAATGTAATTATGCATTATGGGATAAACCAACAGGAAATATTTGTCCAACTTGTTCTGGACTTATGGTAATTAAAAAAGATAAAGAAATATGCCCTGTATGTGATAAAGAGTAAATAAAA
>CAVCAD010000081.1:0-2279 GCA_963600145.1 Bacteroidaceae bacterium | reverse complement strand
AATGCAAAAATTTTTAGATTTTAAAATTTATTTGCACTTTTTATATTTTCTAATCGACGTTGTATAATATGGTGTGTAAATTCTAAGCTTGCATTCCATATTTTTTTATGGAAAGGAGGAGATAAAATGCAAAATTTAAAATTAATAGATTATACTAAAAAAAGACTAGATGATATGTATCTAGTTGTATATGCTATTAAAAATGATGTAAATATAAAGAAAGGAGATATTATTGAAAACATTGATATTTATACTTTTGTAGGTATTAACAAAAGAGGAATAAGGCAACTTGTTGGAATTTATCAAGATAGACCACTTAACAATAGATATTGGTTTGATGTATTTGAAACATTTAAATCCAGAGGATTAAACTCAATGTTATTTTTATCGGTTGATGATAACAAAAATCTTAAAAGGACTGCTAAAATTGTATTTCCAATGGTAAGTTTTGTTGATTCATTAATTTTTGTAACATCAAAATTTGATAAATATGTATCGGAAAAATCTTCAAAAAAAGTTACATCAAGAATACATAAATTATATTCACAAGCCACTTTAAATGATTATAAAAATGAATTTAATAACTTTACAGAAACTTATAATAATATCATTCATAAAAAACTTATTGAAAAATATTTAAATAACCTGGAAAGTTATTATAAATATAGTGTAAACATAAGAAATTTATTATTTAAACCTTCTGCTAACAGTAATATTTATGATAGAATAAGATTATCATTTAACAGTAATGAAAATTATATTACTGATTTAAGTGAAATATATGAAAAATTAGAAAGTATGGATAGATTCTTTGGGTTTATATCATTTAATAAAAAACAATGGACTTTAATATTAAATGATTTAATGCAATTATACCCAGATTTGGAATTTATATAGGTGGATCATGAAAGATAATATTAATGAATTGATAATTAAAGAAGCACAACAAAGATTAAAAAATGGAGAAATTAAAAACAATGCTGATTTAGAAAATTTTATAGATGGGCTTATTCAGCCGCTATATCAAGGAATGTTAAATACTGAGCTTGATAATTTATTAGACTATTCCAAATATGAACATAAGAAAAAAACAGATAACTATAGAAATGGATATTGCAAAACTAAAAACGTTCAAACTAAATATGGTGCTATTAAAATTAAAACTCCAAGAGATAGAAAAGGAGAATTTGATCCAGTTATCATACCTAAAGGTGAGAATAGACTTGGTAAATTTGAAGATATTATTTTATCTCTATGTGCCAAAGGGATGAGTTATCGTGATATTTCTAATATATTAAAAAAAATATATGGATTAAATATATCAAAAGACCAAATATTAAAGTTTGTTAACACTATTAATGAGGTAGTCGATAATTGGCTTTCTAGACCACTTAAACCTTGTTATGTATTTGCTTATGCTGATTGTTTATACGTTCCTGTAATGGAAGATTTAAAAAGTGAGAAAAAGGCTTTTTATGTAATAATTGGGGTGGATTGTAATGGGATAAAAGATGTTTTAGGTATATGGTGCGATAAAACAGAATCAGCTTCTTTTTGGACAAGTGTTTTTGAAGATTTAAAAACAAGAGGTGTTAAAGACATTCTATATACTACAAGTGATGGAGTTGCAGGTTTTAAAGGCTCTTTAGAAACAGCTTTTCCAAAAACAACAGCACAAAGATGTGTTGTACATTTAGCTAGAAATTTATATAAAATATGCCCTAGAAAAGAATCATCAAAAGTAATGGAGGGCTTTAAAAGAATTTATAAATCAGCTAGTTTAGAAGAAGCACAATTAGAATTAGAAAACTTTAGGCAAACATTTAAAAAACTTGCAAAAGTTGTAGATAAAGTAGAAGGAGACATGCAATATATAGAACCTTTATTTGAACTTCCAGAAGAAATCAGAAAAGCAATATATACATCTAATGCTATAGAATCAGTTAATTCTACACTAAGAAAGGTTACTAATGGTAAAGGTTCTTTTGCAAGTGAAACTTCCGTAATAAAGTTGTTATATCTTAGAATAGAAGAATTAAAAGAAAAATGGTATAACCCCATTCCTAATTGGGATAGAATTTGTAATCAACTAGCATTAATACATGGAGAAAGATTTACTAAATATTTGGAAATATAAAAAAACCAGCATTATGCATTACAAATGCTAGTTCTTTGAAAAAATATTAAATTAATAAAAAATTTACACACCAGACTTGACAAGCTCTTCTAATCTCAAATATAAGGTATTTCAAGTAAAATTTATATATTGTTGGGCGAAG
>CAVCAD010000080.1:0-6687 GCA_963600145.1 Bacteroidaceae bacterium | reverse complement strand
AGTTTATAATGATAAAGAATATTATTTTGAAATTAATAAAAAAAGGTTTTTTAATAAAAAAATAATAAATAATATTGATTTAATAGAAGAAGATAATTTAGTATGTTTAATACCTAATTCAAAGAAAATAGAAACATATCCTCTTTGTTATGAAAATGACATATATACAAGTTATTTAATAATTCAAAATGATGTATTAAATGATTATAAAAATGACTATAATGTAGAAAATCCTGAAAATAATTTTAAGTTTTATAATAATTTAGATGAAAATGAATATGTTGCTTTATGGAAATATAATGGTTTTTACATAATGAATAAAGATAATATTAAAACAATTAATATTTTTGAAAAAGATAGATATAACAATGATTTATCTATTATAGTAAATAATAAAATTTTAATGGCTAATTATGATGAAAGCCAATATTTTAAAAATATAGTAATTTTGGATATAACTACTGGTGAATATGATGTTATTGAAAGTAAACATGAAATATATTATGATTCTTATTTTACTGGTAATAATAAAGATAATGTTTATTTGTATGATAAAAAAACTTATTCTTTATATGAAATAAATATAAAGAATAAGCAAATAAAATTAATATCTAACACTGAAAAAGGATTTATAAAATATGTAAATGGTAAAAAAGTAGAAGCAACTTTAAATGAATATAATAAAGAAAAAATAACATATTTTAGTGATGATTTTACATATACTTATAAAATAGATAAAAATAATACTTTTATAAGTATGAATAATGATTTATGGATGAAACTATCAAATAATACATTAAATATTATAAAAGATAATTTAAATAATATTTATTATTCAGAAGGAAATTACTTTTATAGATTTAATAATTACACTGGTATAAAAACTATTTTTTATGATTTTGAACTTAACTTTAATAGTAATAATAGAATATTTGTCTATATCAAGTAATTAACATTTCATATAATATATTGGTGATTATTTATGTATAGTTATAGATTAGATAATAATGAATTTTATGATTATTATATTATTAAAAAAGGAGATACACTATATAATATTGGTAAAGAAATGAATTTAAATCCAAAACTTATCGCAGAGCTTAATGGTTTAAAGTATGATGAGTATATTTATCCTAATCAAACAATTATAATTCCTAAAAAAAATGTAGAATATTATATAACTAAAGAAGATGATACATTAAAGGTTGTTAGTAATATATTTAATATATCACAAGAAACAATTATAAATGAAAATAAATCAATTTATTTATTACCAGGGCAAATAATATATCATAAAAAATAATGTTTATAAAAATATAATACTTTATCCTTTTTCTTACTAGAAAAGGATTTTTTTATTTACTTATTTTTTTATAAATGCTAAGATATTAATGATAAAGGGTGTATGACTATGAAATCATGTTCTATATGTAAAACAATGAACGAAAATGATTATAATTATTGTAAATATTGTGGAACTAAGTTTGAAAGTTATGAAATTGAAATGGATTCAAAAAAACTTAATACTTTTTTAATTGTTATTTTTATTATTTTAATTGTATTAAGTTTAATATTTTATAAAAAAATATTTCAAATTTCTTATTTAGTTAATCTTGTTATTTTATATTCATTTTTAATGATTGTTTTTCTAGTACTTAAAAATATTTCTATAAATTCATATAATAAAAAAGTTGAAAACATTTCTCTTATAGAAAAAGAAAAAATAGTAGAAAAATATAAACCTAAAAAATATGAAATAAAGTTATTTAATCCTTTTAAACTAGCAGTTAATATACTTATTACAATATTATGTATTTTTACTTTTATAATGCTTTATTTTGGAATTTATAATGTTGCATCTACTAGTAATAAAACTTATAAAATAGTAAATATATTTAATTTTAAAATTATGGAGGTGGATGATGCTAAATAATAATATAGAAAATAACCTACCATATACTGGACCAGATTTAAAAAGATGTCAATTTTGTGGACACGAAATAAAAGAAGATTTTATATTCTGTGTTGATTGTGGAAATAAAATATATGGTACTAAAAAGAATTATTTTTATGAAGTAAAAAAGTTTTTTTATTATCCTTCTAAAAAACAATTAAAATTTATTAAATTTATAAAAACTATATTTATAATGTTTATTATTACTATAATTTTAATATCTATTATTAATAAAAAAGTATATGTTAAATATAATCCTGGTTTTACTTTAAACTTTGTTACTTCTTCTTTAGAAAAAACTAATTTTAATAATGCATATGATTTACTTGATGATTGTATTTTTAAAAATTCTGATGTTATTAAGAAATATTCTACTAATATAAGAGTTAAAGTATCAGGAAATTATACAAATAAAGATATAAATTCTATAAATTTAATTATTAATAATCTTAAAAATACTAATATAAATATAGAGTTAGTAGATAATAATGCAAATATGGAAATTGTGTTTGATGATAATACAAAATTAAATAATATAAATGGTGATATTGAATATAAATTTGATACTAATAATAATATAATTTATTCAAAAGTAGTTGTTAATCATACAAATACTCAAGGATTTATGAATAGTTTATTAATGCATAATTTCTTACATTTACTTGGTTTAATAAATGATACTGAAATAAAAGAATCTATTCTTAGCTCTGGGCTTGCTTTATCATTATCACCTACAGACTTACTAGCTATTAAAATGATTTATAATAATAATATAAAATCTAATATGAGTTCTAATGAATTTTATGAATATTATAAAATAGTAGATTACTATGAATTTATAAGTGAAGGCGATAAATCATGATTATTAGAAAACCCTATGCATTTATAATTAAGAACTTTAAAATATTACACTTAGCGTTATTTACACTTTTGGCTTATGTATTATATAAATCTACAAAGATATTTACATTTTTTAATAACTATGCGACAAAAAGTTATGTAGAATATTATGAAGATTTTTCAAAACAATTTGTTGGTTTTGGTATATTTTTTATAATAATAATTATTTTACTTGTAAATGGTATACTTTTTTATCTATTAAAACTTAAAAATAAAAGAACTAAATATTATTTAATGAATATTGGTTATTATTTAATATTAATTATTTTACTTATTATAATAAACAATATTTTTACACAAATGAATTATAAAACAAATTCAGTAAGTGTAAAAGACGCTATTGCTATAAGAGATATAATATTAATGGTTATAGTACCGCAATATATATTAACAATATTTTGTTTTTTAAGAGGCGTAGGTTTTGATGTAAAAAGTTTTAATTTTAAAAAAGATTTAATAGAACTTGAAATATTAGAAGAAGATAATGAAGAAGTTGAAATACTAGCACCTAAAGATACATACAAAATAATGAGAACTATTAGAAAAATTATTAGGGAATGTAAATATTTTGTTTTAGAACATAAATTTTTATTTACTATAGGTAGTGGATTTTTAGGTGTAGTAATATTAATAATGATAATCTCTGATAGAAGTGTATATACAAATAATTACAACCAAAAAGATAGCTTTACAGTTAATGGTATAACATTTAAAATAAATGAAAGTTATTTAACTGATATAGATTATGCTGGAAAAATAATTAATGAAAAATATTATTATTTAATTTTAGATGTTATTATGAAAAATTCTAGTAGTGAAGATATAAAATTTCAAACTCAAGATTTACCTTTAATAGCGGGCTCTAAAACATATTATCCAACTTTAAGTAAAAATGATTATTTTTTAGATTATGGTAATGGATATAATGGTATTAATAAAATAGAATCAAATTCTGAAAATAATTATTTAATTATTTATGAAATAGATAAAACAAATTATAAAGATATGCATTTAAATTTAGTAAATAGTTATTTAAAGAATGGAAAAAATGTAACAAATAAAAGAAATATAAAAATTAATCCAAAAAAAGTATTTAAAGAAAAAACTGAATTAATAGGGAATTATAATTTAAAAGAAGAAGTTTTACTTGGAGAATCTAATTTAAAAAAATCTAATATTACAATTGAGTCTTATGAAATAAATAATAGTTTTACATATAAATATGAATATTATAATCCATTTTCTTCAAAAACTATAAATGGTTATATAACTGTCAAATCTAATATTAAAAATGATGATTATTTAGTTATGATGATTGAATCAGATTATGAAGTTGATACTGACCTTTATATATCAGAGTATTTACCAAATAGTTGTGATTTTTTATCATATTTTGCTAGTCTTAAATATGAAATAAATAATAAAGAGTATACAATATCTAAATTAAATTTAATAGATTTAAAAGTAGATGCTAAATATTTATCTAAAAATATTACATATATAACTGTTCCAAGTAAAATAAAATCTGCTGATACTATTAATTTAATAATTAATATAAGAGACAAAGAATATAATATAAAATTAAAATAATACACATTTATTTTAAAATAATTGTGTATTTTTTTGATATATTATGTTATTATATAATGGGAAGTGTAAAATGGAAGCATATAAAGCAAGTAAAATTGAATTTACTAATATTTATGATAAAGAAATACTAAAATTAAGTAATGATGCTGTAATTAAAATAGGTGAATTTAATTATGCATTAAAAACATTAAATTTTGATTATAATTATTATTTAGATATTCTTTTTGATATAGATTCTTTTTATTCTATGTATTTTGATGATGAAAGTTTAAACTTTGATGATGTTTTATATGTAAATATAATGAAAAATAAAATTGATAAATTAAAGTATTTAAACTTAAAAAAAGCTTTTTTATATGCATATAAATATGTAAACAATAATAATGAGTTTACTAAAGAAATGTATAATGAAATACATAGAATAATTATGAATAAAATTAAAAACATAAAGAAAAATGAGACCGGAAAATATAGAAATAAAAAAGCATATGTATTTAAAATGGGGCTTGTGGGTAAAGAAATTGATTATGTACCTGTTTGTAGTAAAGATATTAAAATTTTAATGGATGACTTTTTTAATTATTTAAATAAAACTAGATTGATCCCGTTAGTAGAAATGTCAATTATAGATTATCAATTTGAAACAATTCATCCTTATATGGATGCTAATGGTAGAATTTCTAGATTAATGATGCCAATATTTATTTATAAATATTTTAATTTAGAACCAATTATATTTTTATCAAAGATATTATATAAAAATAAGAATACTTATTTTAAATTATTAAATGATGCAAGAAAAGGAAATATAAAGCAATTTATTAAATTTTATTTAAATTGTATTATAGAATCATGTAATCAAAATATTACTATGATTAATAAATTAAATTTATCATATAATAAAGATTTAAAATATGCAGAAAAAGAAATAGGAGGAACTTTAATATATAAAGTTATACCATATATGCAATCAAAAGTTATTTTTACTATACAAGACTTAGTAAAAGACTTAAATTTACATATTAATTCAGTTAATAAAGTTCTTAATAATCTTATTAAAATAGGATTAATTTCTAAAGAAAAAAAAGATAATATGAATAGAATATCTTTTAAATATATAAATGCTTATAATATATATTTGAATTAAAGAAAGTAATGTCATCAATAATAAATGAGTTAAATACTTTTCTTATTGTTGAAATTAATTCATCATCTGAATCTAAGGTGTCTAGAACTAATCTTTGATATACTTTTCCTATTGACGTATAAGATGGAACAGTGTATTTGCATTCGTTAATTGAATCATAACTGCCATTTTCAATTTTATATTTTTCAATCCATTCATCACAAACTTGATCAAAAGATAAGCAATGGTTAACACATGCTACACTTAGCTCGTGCTCTATATCATTATCACTTAATTTGGAAATAACGTCTTTCCGATGGTTTTTTTGTTTTTCTTCCCGTATATTCAATCATTGAACAAAAATAAAATAAATCATCTTTATTTAGCTTCATTTATGAAATCACCTCTTTCGAATTCAAGGCAATCTAATGCTTCCAGTGTATGAAAACTAATTTGGTGGGTTGGGTGTTTGAATTTTGCAAGCTCCCAAAAAACAGTTCTCGATATTTCGCCACTTCCATGATACAAAAGGATATCGTCCATAAATATTCACATCTTTTCGATATTATTATATGATATCCAGCACAGCTATTATTTCTTTGCTTTTTGTCTGTTTTTTATATAACTAATTCTTCTATACATCCCTGGATGATCATATTCTACTAGTTCCACAAAAGGATGAGGATTAACATCGATTAGCTCATCACTAGATAGCTTAGTAAAAGTATCAATTAGTGCTTGTCCATAACCATGGTCTACCGCATTAAAGTCAGCTTCTTGTTCCTCTTTACAAGAAACATAATTATTAAATATGCTCATTATTAAGCTAAGTGGTGTATATGCGTAAACTAGTATGCTTGTTGAAAGAATATAATTTGTATATTTTAGATTAAAAGAATTATTAACATAAGCATTGATATCTATGATGTGCCTTGCGTTTGGAATTAGCCATACAAAGAACATAAAAATAAGTAGAATAAACAAATATTTTAAATAGTTATAAATATTCTTTTTATGTTTAAGATGCCCGATTTCATGTAGAAGAACAGCTAAAAGTTCGTCTTCTGCATTCTCGTTTAAGAAATTATCGGCTATGCCGAATTCTCTATACCATAAT
>CAVCAD010000079.1:0-2913 GCA_963600145.1 Bacteroidaceae bacterium | reverse complement strand
TCTCCTTCTTAAATTGAATTTATTTTAAAATATCCAATAAATTCTTTCCCTTGATCATAATTTTGGCTTGCATTTATTCCTTGTAATTTAAAACTTATATTATATGTTTGAGTAGTGCGTGCTGGAATTATTACTCTTTCAAAAATCACTGTACTTTGAAAAGGTGCTGTTTGCCAATCTAAACTTCCACCACCATTTGTTGATGTTATTTTATATTTAAAATTATTACTTACAAATGTATTTGATTCTAAAACAAATTCAAAATTATACATCATAGCATAACTAGAAGTATTTTCTACCTTCACAACTTTATCTGGTACTTCATTATTATTTCCATAATCTAAATAATTTGTTTGGTCATCTGGAAAAATATTCCTAATATTTACTGAATTACCTTGTAAAAAATTTATTTGTAAATATGTTATTTCATAATCAGTACTTGGCTCTCCTGAATCACTTGATGAACCGCTTTCTTTTCCATCTGTATTATCACTAATACAATATCTATCACAAATTTTATCACCATTATCATCACATCTTACATCACATATTCCATCGCCATTTACATCTAAATTTAAATCAGGAGTTCCATCTTTATCTGTATCTATATCTAAATCAGCAACACCATCACCATCTATATCTATATTAACATCTGGCCAGCCATCATCATCAATATCACAGTTTATAGTACATAATTTAAAATCACCTTTTACATAAGTAACTAAATTATAATCAGCAACACCATCACCATCTGCATCAATATTAAATACAGACCTTCTATTTCCTTTATAATCTATATTAATATTAGGTTTATCATCTTGATCAGTATCAACATTTATATCTGCGACATTATCATTATTTAAATCAAGATTTATATCAGGTATACCATCACCATCTATATCCTTATTTAAATCACTATTAACTGTAGTTTTTAAATAACTATAAGTTGCTAATGCAGTTGCAAACAATAAGATACTCCAAATTATTAATAACCAAAAAATAAGAGTATTATTTTTATTAACATAAAATATAATTTTTTCTTTATCTTTTTTTACCTTTAATTTACCAGGTAAAGTTATTTCTTTTTTATCTTCTTTACTATCTAATAATGACATAACATTAAATATATTTTTATTTAATATTTTATTATCTTCTTCATAAATATCTTCTAATATTTCTTTAATTATACTATATTTTTTAGCATCATCTAAAGTAATAATATTTGTTATTTCAATTACTTTCTTTTCAAATTCTTTCTTTACTTTTAGTTTCTTTTCTTCATCTTCTATTTTCTTAACAGAATTTATATTACTATCTAGCATAAGAACCCTCCTATATTTATATATTACAACATATAATTTTCTTTATCAACTTTAAAATCACTTTGTATATTACATAGTGCATCTTTTAAACGTTTTTCATGACTATTATAAAATGATTTAAAACAATCATATATATCATTTTCTTTTTTTAATTTATTTTTCTTTGCTTCTTTAAATTCTTTATTAATAAATGACTTAAACTGTGCTTCTGAACTATTATTATCTTCTATATAATCATTAATTAATTTAGACATATAGTGTTTTATTAGTTCTTCTGATTCTTTTTTATCTATTTGTTCATCATTTATTAATGCTAAATAACTTAAATAATAAATAAGTGTATATTTATTACACATTTTCATACTTTTACTTTCTTTTGTATCAGTTGTAATAAGTATTGGTTCATTTAATTCATAATTATCTAAATATTCCCATAATTCTAAAGCTTTTCTTAAATTTTTATCTTTAATAATTATATTAGTTTTTCTTATTGGAGATTTTACTATACTTACTTCATTTAATCTTTTCATAAAAGAACTATTTTCATAATCTTTTACTATATTATTTAAGTTTTCTATTCTTTCTTTATATCTTTCAATTATTTCATTTTGTTTATTATTTTCTTCTATTACTTCTAAATTAACATTTACTTTTATATTCTTAGAATTATATTTAGTATTAGCATCAAAAGTAACATTATCTTTTATCTTTTCTTGAACATTATCATTTATATTTTCTATTTTATTAGAAATAAATTTAGATAATCTTTTAATTAAAGTAAATATAAATCTTTCTTCATATAAATCATTCTTTTCTATTTTATTTAATACAATTATTTTTTTATTTTCTTCTTCATTATTTATAAAATTAATAGAATTTTTAATTATATTATCAAGATATGGTATTATTTCATAAACAATATCAATCCAAGAATAATCTACAGTTTCTTTACTTATAGCTTTTTTTATATCAAGAGATGACTTTGTATGTTCTATAAAAAAGTCAATATCTTCTTGATTTATACCATTTAATAATTTAAAAATATTATTATTCATATCTATTCCTTACCAATTCTTATATTTATAAGTTCATTTTCACTAAGTGATTCACCATTATCAAGAACTATTATATTTTCTTTTTTTATATCTTTATTATTTATATTTACAAGTATTTTATCTTTATCATCAATCTTTTGTATATTAAATTTATCTAATACATGTGTATCTACTATTATTTTAAATCCATAACTTCTTACCTTATCTATTAAAGATAAATCAGTAATATAATCATTATAATTAATTAATAAAGATATATTTTCTTTTAAATTACCCATTCTTTTTTCAAGATTAATTAAATTTTTATTTTTTTTATAAAAATTTTTATATGTAACTAGAGCATAATTACTTATTTCTTTTCTAATAGATATTTCTTCTAATATAGTACTAAAGATTAAATCAAGTGAAATAAAACATAAATCATCATATACACACTTTTTTTCAAATATTTTATTTATTTCTATATCACTAAAATTTTCTAATCCTTTTATATAATAATTATAACTTGCTATAAAAAGATTATTATTATTTGATAC
>CAVCAD010000078.1:0-2060 GCA_963600145.1 Bacteroidaceae bacterium | reverse complement strand
AATCTTGTCTTTGACAGTTGTAAAACAAAAACAACTTGCAACCCCTTTATTTACTTGGGTTTGCAAGTTTTTATTTTTTAGCGTACTTGTATCGTTTTTTAATACTATTAAAAATTTTTTCAAAATCTTCATAACTTGTTATTTCATAGTCTGTTCTAAAGCCAAAAACTTCGTGTAAATCATCTGTTAAATCATTTCTTACATAGGCTGGACAATATCCAGTTCCTTTTTCTTCAAATACTTCCATGTCTCTTAATTTTTCTATTATTTGTGTATTAGTATATTTATAATTTAATTTGTTTTCTAATATTCTATAAATTAGTAATGATATAAAACAAGTTAGAAAATGTGCTTTTATTCTATCTTCTCTAGAAAGATGAATATCACCAGCTTCAAAATCAGATTTTAGTATTCTAAAGTTTTCTTCTATTTCCCATCTGTTTTTAGCTATATTTAATATATCACTAACTTCACCATTTAGATTAGTTGTTACACCATAGTATCCATCATACGTTTCTTCTTCATTAATTATATCTTTGCTTATAGAATAAGAGTAATAATATTTTTCTTTTTTCTTTGATTCATTTAATGAGTTCTCTTCTTTTATATTTTTTGTTTCTTTTGTTGTATAAATTTCTTCTTTTATAAATCTTCTATAGTCATTTGGATTAGTGCTTAGTTTAAGTTTATCACCATTATTAATAGAAGATATTTTTTTACATGCTCTTTCAATTTGCCCTTTTCTGACATTTCTTAAATAGTCTTTATATTTAATTTGAAATGTAACTATTAAATCTTGCTTTACAGATTTAGTTTCGGTTTGTATAATTTTATAAAATATAGTTTCATAATGTTGTTTTGTTAATTCTTCATCATTTAGGATATCGCTTAATTTATATGTTTTTCTTAAATCTCCAATTATTCTCCAACCATCATCTTTAAATATTTCTTTTTTATATTCACTTTTAAGTTTCTTTATAGATTGGGTAATAACAAAAGCTCTACCTTTTTCAATATTAAATAATTTTATTTGATCTGTACACATTGCTGCATCAGTACAAATGATAATATTTTTATTATCTAAGTTAAATCCTTCTATTTCAAAATTAGTTAATGAATCTATTCCAATAATCTTTTTTTGTAGTGGAATTAAAGTAGTACTTTCATTATCACTGCCAGGGAAGATGCACATCGCAATAGGGAAGCCATTACCATCTAAGAGCATTCCCATTCCTACTACTGGTTTTCCTTTTTTATCTTTAGCATTCCCGGTATATTTTCTTAAGTCATCTTCTTCAAAAATATCAAAATAAAAATTTGTACAATCATAATAATGAATTCCTGTATTTCTATCAATAACAGTCTTACTGTTGTTGTATAATTCTTTTTGAATATAATCCAATTCAAAGCATAGATAGGTTAAACCACGATACAAGTCAACTAAATTATAACTTGGAGTTTCTATAAAATTTTTACTTAATTCATAAGTTTTTAATTTTGAAGAAGGGAATATAATTCTAGAATAAACCAAATAAGAGAGAACTTCATTTAAATCAAATTTAAACTTATATTTTTTTGTTATAGTATTAACAATTTTATCAAGTTTCAAAGAATAATATATATCTTCTAAAAATAAATAACCAATATTGAATTTATTTATTTTATCCTTTGATATAATTCTGTTTGCATATTTTTCAATTATTATTTTTTTATCATTGGTTTGTATTCCGTGGGTTTCCTTATATTTTTGTAAATAATTTTTTAACCAAGTATCGACATCAATACCATCAGCTTTCGCTAATTTGGATACTTTTTCATAATTACCAATATTATCAACTACTCTTGTGGTTTTTTTACCATTTCTTTTATAGTCTACAATAATTGAGTAACTTTTTGTGTGAGTATAAGTATTAGTTTTTATTCTTGCCATAATGTTGACTACCTCCGTATGTTTATATCATATCATAAGTACGACAAGTACGCAAGTATAAAATTACAAAAAAAATAAGTATTTACGGTACTTAAATGGCTATTTTTACTTTACAACTGTCAAACTCGGG
>CAVCAD010000077.1:0-5364 GCA_963600145.1 Bacteroidaceae bacterium | reverse complement strand
AATATAGTATCAAAATTAATGCTTGATTATTCAAATGGTTTAAATTATATTTTAAAAAGTACAGAATATTTAGAACAAAAAGATACAATTATACAACTTTATAAGGGAGCTAATTTGAAGCCAAATAAAGTAGAAGATGATATTAATAGTGAAAATATAAAATTAATAGAGAAAGATATATTAACAACTAATTCTGAAAAAACATACCTAGATTTTAAAAAAGTTAATGAAATAATTAATTCTCTTAAAGAAATATATTTAAATATTGATAATGTCTTTAATAAAATAGAAAAAGATAAAAATTTGCTTGTTTCAAAAGATATACTTGATAGTTCGGCTAGCGATTGTATGGTTGATGGTATGAATAATTTAGTAAATAAGATTCCTTCAATAAAAAATATATTTAATAATCAAATAAAATCACTTGAAATATTTGTTGAAAATTATGATTTATTAAATAGTAAAAATGTTGATAATGCAAATGAGATTATTGATAAATGGGAGGGTAAGAAATGATAAATAATCCAAATATTATTGATATATCAAAAATTATAGAAGATGATGCGGCACTAGATAAAATAGTATTATCATATAATGGCAATACTGAACAATTTATACAAGACTCTTTTTGGCCTCTTCAAATTGAATTTCAACCTAAATATAATTCGGCTATATATAATGGATATAATGGTTCTAGTGGTTCTTTAAAAACTACAGAAACTATGCTTTGGGAGAACCATAGTTTATCTGACTATGTAAATGCTGAATATTACCATTTTAAATGGCCTTATATTACAAATGATTCAGAAAAAATCGAATTTGAAAATGGTGCTATATCTGATTATGTGAATGAATGTTTAAACACATTGAACATTGCTATAGATTATACCAGTAAATTTCTTGAAAGTTTTCAAGATTTTTGTAATAATATAAATCTCTATATGACAGCGTATCTTGAGTATTGTGAATCCTATAAAAGATATGACGAAATAAAAACACTTATTAATAATATTAACGATGCACTGAGCAAATTAGATGAATCAGAGATAAGTGAGATATACTCACTTAAAAATGAAAAAGAAACGTTATTAAAAGAAGCAGAGATGCACATGCAAAAAATGTTTGCAAAGATTAGATATATGCAAGGATTAAATGGGGCAATAAATGTTAATTTAAATGAAATTGCTACTGCAGAAAATAATATTAAAGCTTTGAAAGACAAGTATCTTAATGTAAGCATTGTAGATTCTGATGTATCAATGAATGATTTAAATAATTTAAAAGTATTTGGTGAAAACTTAGCTGCATTTGATGATAAAATATATCAACTTTTTGATGGCCTTTATTCCAATTCAAATTCTAATATTTCAGCTGATAATTGCACATATTATGATAATACGTTAATTAATAGATTTAATATAAATAGTTCGGATACTGCTCCTGGAGTTGTTTCAAATCTTATAAGATCTCTAAACATTTTTTCATATAATGTATCAGAATATTTAAAATGTGAAAATGATGAATGCCGTGAATATATAAATTTTAAAAGCACTATTTTGGATAAAGTTGTAATTGATGAATCTATTGTTAATAACGAAAAAGCTCATCATAGGAATGATATTGATATATTAAACTCTTTAGTTAATGATTATGGTTTTTCAAGTCAAAGAGCTGCACAAGCTGTTGTTAAATATAATGATGAACATAATTTTACTACTGAAAAAGAAGTTCAGTTTAAGGCTATGCCTCAAGATGTACAAACAGTTTTTTTATTAGATAAAGTTATAAATGAAGGATTTGATAATAATGTTCTATATGCAAGTCCTGGAATTGAAAATTCTGATAAAACTAAAGCATATTTTTTAAGTAAAAATTTTGGATTACCTATGGATGTTGCTTATCAAGCAGTAGAACAATATAATACAAATAATAATAAAGAAACAGATATAGAAGTAAGATTTGAAAATATGTCAGAAGAAGACCGGGTAAATAATATTGATGATATTATGACACATGATATTTTAAATGGACAATTTTTATTTGTTAATAATTTGCCAAAATCAGATGAAGCTAAAATTGAATCTATTGTAAATAAATATGATATTTCAACAGAATATGCAGAACAATTATTAAATACCTATTATAATAAGCATAATAATAAATAAAAAATAATTTATAAAAAGTGTAAAATAAAAAAAATTGCACTTTTTATTTTGCAAATCAAATACCCTTCTAGAAAATGTTTTTTTTATTAAAAAATTAAATTTACAAAAAATAAACTTTTATAAAAATGTTAATTTTTCTTACAAAAAAACATTGACATAACGATATAAATAATATAATATTATAATCAATAAAAATAAAATTCAGAAGGAGAAAATATAATGGGTAATATTGAAGAAAATAAAGTAATTGATAATATTGTTGTAGTTAAAAGAAGTGGTCAAAGAGTTTCTTTTAATACAACAAAAGTAGCACTTGTAATCAAAAAAGGATTTGATAGTGTATATGATGAATATGATGAAAAAAAGGTAAATTCAGTTTTAGAAAGTGTTCTTAAATATATTGAAACAGAATATGCTGATAGAAAAACTATTGGAGTTGAAGATATTCAAGATATTATTGAAGAACAACTTAAAAAACATCATTATAATGATGTATATACATCATTTAGTGAATATAGACAAAGAAGAGCACAATCAAGAGAAGCTTTTGTTGTTAAACAACAACATAAATTTGTAAAAGCTATAGAGTGTTTAGGATTAAAAACAGCTGCTGATAACGATGTTAAAAGAGAAAATGCAAATGTAGATGGAGATGGACCTATGGGAACTATGCTTCACTTTGGTTCAACTGTTTCAAAAGAATTTGCTAAAGCGTATTTGATGGATAGTAAATTTGCTAAAGCACATGATGAAGGTGCAATTCATATACATGATTTAGATTTCTGGGCAATGGGAACTACAACATGTACTCAAATAGATTTAGAAAAATTATATGCTAAAGGATTCTCAACAGGACATGGTTTTTTAAGAACACCAAATGATATTATGTCATATGCAGCATTAGCAGCTATAGTAATTCAATCTAATCAAAATGATCAACATGGAGGTCAAAGCATACCAGCATTTGATTATTATATGGCACCAGGTGTATTAAAAACATTTATAAAGCAATTTAAACAAGAACTTGCTGATATGCTAGAACTTGAAGGATTTATTGGATATATAAATTTAAATAAATTAAATGATACAGTAAATAAACTTACAAGTATTGAATTTGATTTAGATATTTTTGAAGAATTTTATAAAAAAAGTAGTAAAGTAGAAGAAATATTTAAATTTGCATATGAAAAAGCTATATATAAAACAGATAAAATAACTTATCAAGCAATGGAAGCATTTATACATAACTTAAATACAATGCACTCACGTGCAGGTGCTCAAGTTCCTTTTTCTTCAATAAATTTTGGTACAGATATATCAGCAGAAGGTAGAATGGTAATGAAAAATTATCTTTTATCAGCAGAAGCAGGACTTGGAAGAGGAGAAACACCTATATTTCCAATTTCTATATTTAAAGTAAAAGAAGGAATAAATTTTAATGAAGGAGATCCAAACTACGATTTATTTAAATTATCTTGTAGAGTATCTGCAAAGAGATTATTCCCTAATTTCTCATTTATGGACTCTTCATTTAATAAAAAAGCATATAAAGGCGATTATAGAACTGAAGTTGCATATATGGGATGTAGAACTAGAGTAATTGGTAATGTTGTAGATGAAGATAAAGCTATAACACCTGGAAGAGGTAATTTATCATTTACTACTATTAACTTACCTAGACTTGGTATTAAACATGGTATAGTAAATGGAAATGAAAAAGCAGATATGAAAGGTTTCTATGAAGAACTTGATGATTTATTAGATCTTGTTAAAAATGAATTACTTCAAAGATTTGAACTTCAGTGTTCTAAACATAAATATAATTTTAAATTTTTACTAGGTAGTGGTGTTTGGATAGATAGTGATAAACTTGATGATACAGATAAACTTAAAAAGGTATTAAAACACGGAACATTATCAATTGGTTTTATAGGACTTGCTGAATGCTTAAAAGCTTTAACTGGTAAACATCATGGAGAAAGTGATGAATCACAAAAATTAGGTATTGAAATAGTTAAATTTATTAGAAAAAGATGTGATGAATATTCTAAAGAATATAAACTTAATTTCACTTGTTTAGCAACACCTGCTGAAGGTTTAAGTGGTAGATTTACTGCTATAGATAAATCAATTTATGGTGTAATTAAAGGTGTAACTGATAGAGAATACTATACAAATTCATTCCATATACCAGTTTATTATAAAACTTCTGTTGCTGAAAAACTAAAAAAAGAAGGAGTATATCATGAATTTACAAATGCTGGTCATATCACTTATATAGAACTTGATGGAGATACTACAAATAATATTGATGCATTTGAAAATGTTGTAAGAATGATGAAAGAAAATAATATTGGTTATGGAGCAATAAATCATCCTGTAGATAGAGACCCAATTTGTGGTTATACTGGTATTATTAAAGATACATGTCCTTGCTGTGGTAGAAGCGAAGAAGATGGCGTTAAATTTGAAAGAATTAGAAGAATTACTGGTTATTTAGTTGGAACTGTAGATAGATTTAATAACAGTAAAAAAGCAGAAGTTAGAGATAGAGTAAAACATACTGGAGCTAAAGAAGGAATTAGAAAATAGTGAAAATTAAACTTGCTGCTGATTTAGAAACAGATAGCATTGTTGATGGTGAAGGTTTAAGATGCGTTGTGTGGTTTCAGGGATGCAAACATAATTGTAAAGGTTGTCATAATCCTGAAACACATGACATGCTTGGTGGTTTTGAAATAGACATAGAAGAATTATTAGAAAAGATAAAATCAGCAAAAAATCAATCAGGAATCACTTTATCTGGAGGAGATCCTTTATATCAACCTGATGCTGCTTTAGAAATATTAAAATTTTCAAAAGAAAACAAATTAAATACTTGGGTATATACTGGCTTTACATTTGAAGAAATATTAAATAAATCTAATACTAAAGAAATATATTTAGATATTTTAAAAAACACTGATGTCCTTGTAGATGGTATGTTTATAGAGCATTTAAAAAGTTTAGATACCCCTTATAGAGGCTCAAGTAACCAAAGAATACTAGATATAAAAAAATCTTTAAGATATAAAAGACCTATAATAAAAAAAGAATATAAATGATTCTTTTTTTATTTTGCAAAAAAACAAACGCATGTTTGCGTATTGACCGGGGGGGTGCATGGTATTATAGATTTATAAAGTAGGAGGAAAATATG
>CAVCAD010000076.1:0-5009 GCA_963600145.1 Bacteroidaceae bacterium | reverse complement strand
TTTACTTACTATAGAGAATAAAGTAATAATGATAAATAATATATTAGATGTAAAAGAAATATAATTTTTAGCACTTAATATTGACAAGTGCTAAAAATAGTGGTAAAACTATTAATAGAAAGAAGGAGATATAATGAAGAAGAAAGAATTTAAATCATCATCAAAGAGAGTTCTTGATTTAATGATAAATTCTATATACACAAATAAAGAGATATTTTTACGTGAAATAATTTCAAATGCATCTGATGCTCTTGATAAGTATGCATATTTATCATTAACTGATAAGAATTTAAAAAATGATGTAAATTTAGAAATTTTTATAGAAAGAGATAAAGAAAATAGAAAATTAATTATTAAAGATAATGGTATAGGAATGACTGATACTGAGCTTGAAGAAAATCTTGGTATTATCGCAGAATCTGGTTCACTTAAGTTTAAAGAAGAATTAAAACATCAAAAAGATAGTGAAATAATAGGACAGTTTGGTGTTGGATTCTATTCAGCATTTATGGTTGGTAAAAAGATAGAAGTTTTATCAAAGAAAGCAGGAGAAAATGATGCATATCTTTGGACTAGTGAAGGTGCAGATGGATATACAATTGAAAAATCTGCTAAAGAAAGTAATGGTACAACAATTACTATATATTTAAGAGATGATACAGAAGATGAAGATTATAGTAAATTCTTAGATGAATATACTATAAGAAATTTAATTTCAAAATATAGTGATTATATTAAATATCCAATAAAAATGGAAGTTGAAAATAGTAAATTAAAAGAAGGTTCTGATAAAGAATATGAAAAAGTAAAAGAAGTAATTACACTTAATTCAATGGTTCCACTTTGGAAAAAAGATAAAAAAGATGTAACTGTCGATGAATATAAAAACTTTTATACTTCAAAATTTATGGATTATGAAGAACCACTAAAAATAATACATAATAATGTAGAAGGTATGGTAAGTTTTAAATCACTATTATTTATTCCATCACATGCTCCATTTGATTACTATTATAAGGAATATAAAAAAGGACTAGAACTTTATACAAATGGTGTTCTTATAATGGAAAAGTGTGAAGAATTATTACCTGATTATTATAGTTTTGTTAAAGGTGTAGTAGATAGTGATGATTTATCTTTAAATATTTCTAGAGAAACACTTCAAAATGATAAACATGTTACATCTATCGCAAAAGCTATTGAAACTAAAATTCATAATGAACTTTTAGATATGCAAAAAAATGATTTTGATAAATATAAAAAGTTTTTTGAAGCATTTGGCACACAAATTAAATATGGTGTATATAATATGTATGGAATGAATAAAGATAAATTAAAAGATTTATTAATATTCTATTCTGCTAATAAGAAAGATATGATTACACTTGATGAATATGTTAATAATATGAAAAAAGATCAAAAAGAAATATATTATGCATGTGGTGAAACTAATGATAAAATTGATATGCTTCCACAAGTAGAACAAGTTAAGAATAAAGAATATGATATATTATATTTGACTAATTATGTAGATGAATTTGCTTTACAAGTTCTTATGACATATAATGATAAAACATTTAAAAATGTAGCGGATGAATCTCTTGATTTAGAAACTAAAGAAGAAAAAGAAAAAACTCAAAAGAAAAATAAAGAATCAAAAGATTTACTTCAATTTATGAAAGAAGCATTAAGTGATGAGGTAAGTGAAGTAAGATTTACAAATAAATTAGTTAATCATCCAGTATGTTTAACTAGTGAAGGAAAAGTAAGTTCACAAATGGAAAAAGTATTAAATATGATGCCTGAGGATAATAATGTAAAAGCTAAAATGATACTTGAAATAAATGAGAAACATGATATTGTTAAGAAATTAGAAGAATTATATAAAAGCGATAAAGAATCACTTAAAAATTATTCTAAAATATTATATAGTGAAGCTAGATTAATTGAAGGATTATCTATAGAGAATCCTACTGAAATATCTAATTTAATTTGTGATTTAATTTCAAGATAGAAATAATTTTTCTATCTTTTTTTATTATTTTTTAGTATATTATTAATGAGGTAATATGATTAATAAATTAAAAGAATTAAATATTGGTGAAGTTAAAGAAAATGAAGATTTAAAAAAATATAATACTTATAATGTAAGTGTTAAAGCAGCAGCAGTAGTTTTTGTTTCTAATGTTAAATCATTAATAAAATTATTAAAATTTTTAAAATATGAAAAAATAAAATATAAAGTTATTGGTAATGGTTCAAATTTAATATTTGTTAATGATTATGATGGTATATTAATAAAATTAAATAATTTAGATAAGCTTATTATTAATGAAGAAGAAGTAATAGTAGAAAGTGGATATAACTTAAGTAAATTATCATTAATAGCTGCTGATAAAGGACTATCTGGCCTTGAATTTTCAGTAGGTATTCCTGGTAGTATTGGTGGAGCTGTTTATATGAATGCTGGTGCTTATAACAAAAGTATGTCTGATATAATAGAATATATAGAAGTAATAGATGAAAATTATAAAATTAAAAAACTTAAAAATAAAGATTTAAATTTTGATTATAGAAATTCAATATTAAAAGAAAAAAACTATATATGTATAAAAGTAGTTTTAAAATTAGAAAAATCAAATAAAAAAGAAATAAAAGAGTTAATGTTAGATAGACAAAAAAGAAGAAAAGAAACACAACCACTTGAATATCCTAACGCAGGTTCAGTGTTTAGAAATCCAAAAGATTTATATGCTGGAAAGTTAATTGAAGATTTAAACTTAAAAGGTTATCATATAAATGATGCTTTTATTAGTGAAAAACACGCTAATTTTATTATTAATAAAGGAAATGCTAGTGGAAAAGATATAGAAAATTTAATTAAATATATTCAAAAAGAAGTATATAGTAAATATAAAATTAATCTTATTTTAGAACAGGAAATAGTAAAATGAAATATTTTTCTTGTAATATTTCATTTTTTGTTGTAAAATTTTAGAGGTCTTTAAAAAGAGGGGATGTATATGGAAAAAATTATAAATATAGCTTGTGTTGCTCACGTTGATGTAGGTAAAAGTACACTTGTAGATGCACTACTTAATCAAGCAGGTGTTTTTAGAGAGAATGAAGTTGTAAATGACTGTGTAATGGATAGTAATGATTTAGAACGTGAAAGAGGAATTACTATATATTCTAAAAATTGTTCTATTAAATATAAGGATTATAAAATTAATATAGTTGATACACCAGGACATGCTGATTTTGGTGGAGAAGTTGAAAGAATAATTAAAACAGTTGATACAGTAATTTTACTAGTAGATTCAAAAGAAGGTCCAATGCCTCAAACAAGATTTGTTTTAGATATTGCTTTAAGAAATGGTATTAAACCTATATTATTTATTAATAAAATAGATAAAAAAGATGCTAGAATAGATGATGTAGTAAATATGACTTTTGATTTGTTCTGTGAACTTAATGCAAGTGATGAACAACTTGATTTTCCAATAATATATGGTATAGCAAAAGAAGGAATAGCAAAATATGATGTTAATGATGATAACAATGATATAATTCCATTACTTGAAACTATTATATCTAGAAATAAACCATATGAAGGTAATATAAATGATCCTTTACAATTACAAATATCTTCACTTGAGTATGATGATTATTTAGGTAGATTAGGTGTAGGAAGAATAACTAAAGGTGTTTTAAAAACAGGAGAAACTGTTGTAGTTTCTAAAAATAATAAAGAGCTTGTTCAAAATAAAATAATTAAAATATTTGTTAATGAAGGTATTCATAAAAAAGAAGTAAATGAAGCATATTATGGTGATATAGTTATTGTTGCTCTTAAAGATAAAGTTTCTATTGGTGATACAATTTGCTCAAAAGATAAAGTAGAGGCTTTAGAACCTATAATTGTTGAAAAACCTACTATTTCAATGAATTTCTTAGTAAATACTTCTCCATTCGCAGGTAAGAGTGGTAAATTTTTAACTAATAGACATATCAAAGATAGACTTGATAGAGAACTTGAAACTAATGTTGGTTTAGAGGTAGAGGCTTTAAGTGTAGCTGATGGTTTTAAAGTATCAGGTCGTGGTGAATTACATTTATCTATTATTATTGAAAAAATGAGAAGAGAAGGTTATGAACTTATGGTATCTCAACCTCAAGTATTATTTAAAGAAGAAAATGGACAAAAAATGGAACCATTTGAAAAAGTTATGATTAGTACACCTGATGAATATTCTGGAACTATTATTAATGAACTTAGTGAAAGAAAAGGAATTCTTAAATCAATAAATAGCGATAATGGTTATACTAAACTTGAATTTGTCGCACCAACAAGAGCATTAATAGGATATAGAACTACATTCATTAATAGTACTAAAGGCGAAGGAATAATGGTAAGATCTTTTGATAGTTATATGCCATACGCAGGTAATATACAAAATAGAAAAAATGGTGTGCTTGTTTCTATGGAAACAGGAAAAACTATGGCTTATTCACTATATAATTTAAGTGATAGAGGCCAAATGATAGTTGAAGCATCATGTGATGTATATAAAGGTCAAATTATCGGTATATGTAATAGAGATAATGATTTAAATGTAAATCCTTGTAAAAATAAAAATTTAACTAATACAAGAAGTTCTAGTTCAGATGATGCTTTAGTACTTATTGCTCCAAAAGTATTTACTTTGGAAGAAGCACTTGAATTTATTGATGATGATGAATATGTTGAAGTAACACCTGATGCTATAAGACTTAGAAAAAAGATACTTGATGATAAAGAAAGATTTAAAGCACAAGGTAAAAATATATAAATTACCATTAATTGGTTATTTAAATATAAATAAAAAGATAAGAATATAAATATGAAGAAATTGTTTATTAATATATTTGTATTTTTCTTATCTTTTTTATTTTTTAATATAAATAGTTATGGAACAGAAGAAGTAAATCTTAATTTAAATACTAATAATAAACAAATTTATAATTTA
>CAVCAD010000075.1:0-13464 GCA_963600145.1 Bacteroidaceae bacterium | reverse complement strand
AAAATTACCTTATTTTTTTATTTGCAAAATTTATTAGTTTTTATCTTTTGCTATATTAAGAATTATTCCAATACTTACCATACTAACTAGCAAGGATGATCCCCCATAACTAATAAAAGGAAGAGTTACCCCGGTTACAGGTACTAGTCCAACAATTACTAATAAATTTAAAATAGTTTGAAAGCCAAGCATAATAATTAGTCCCATACATAAATATTTTGCAAATAAGTCTGTTTGTTTAATTGCTATTTTAATTGAAGTAAAAATAATAAAGAAATACATTATACATACAAATAAAGACCCTATAAATCCAAATTCTTCTGTAATTATTGAAAATATAAAATCTGTTTGTGGTTCAGGTAAATAGAAGTATTTTTGCCTAGAAGATAAAAATCCTTGCCCAAGCAATCCTCCAGGCCCAATAGCATACAAAGATTGAATTATTTGAAATCCACTACCAAGAGGGTCAGTCCAAGGATTTAAAAAAGAAATTATTCTTTTAAGTCTGTATGGAGCAACAATTATTAAACTTATTACTCCTACTACTCCTAATAAACCAAGTTTAATAAATATTTTAAAATTAACACCACTTATAAAAATAAGTGCTATAAGAGAAACTACTATAACCATTCCAGTTCCAAAATCTGGTTCAAGCATAATTAATCCAAAAAATAACATTATAATAGTTAATATAGGTAAAATAAATTTATTTTCTTTTCTTTTTAAATTATCATTATTTGAAAGATATTTTGATACAAATATTATTAAACTGATTTTTGAAAGTTCACTTGGTTGAAAACCAAGACTTCCAATTCCAAACCAACTTCTACTTCCATTTCTCACCTTTCCTAATCCTGGAATTAAAACTAAAGCAAGTAATATAAATGATATAAGTAATATTATATTTGCATTCTTTTTATATATTTTATAATCTACTTTAGAGATAAGAATACATAGTATTAAACCAATAATTAAAAATATTGATTGATGTAATAAATATCTATACGAATTACCATATTTATATAATGACCACACCGAGCTTGATGAATATACCATTACAAGGCCAAATGTTGATAAAATTAAAACACAAAAAAATAAGATTTTAGATTGATTCAAAATATTTCCTCCAATAAATCTTATTTATAATTTTTATTTTTATACTTTTTTAAATCCAAACTCCATAATATACTGCAGCCATTCCTAATAAAATTCCTACTGTCCAAAACATTTTAACAATATCTCTTTCATCCCATCCTAGTTTCTCAAAATGATGATGAAGTGGTGCGAATAATAAGACTTTTTTATGGAATTTTCTTATAGAAATAATTTGAATTAAACTTGATAATGTTTCAATTACAAATACTCCACCAATTAAAGCAAGCGAAAGTTCATGTCTTGTTAATATACTAACAGCAGCTAGGGTTGCACCAAGAGAAAGAGAACCAGTATCTCCCATAAAAACTTTCGCAGGATTTACATTAAACATTAAAAATCCAAATAATGCACCAGTTAAAATAAAGCAAAAAATTGCTATTTCTTGATATCCTTGAGCCCAAGATGTTCCCCAAGATAATATTCCAAAACTTAAAAATGCAAAAGCAGAAAGACCACCAGCTAATCCATCAAGTCCATCTGTTATATTAACTGCGTTAGATGAACCTATTAATAAAAACAAAATAAATATTCCATAAAACCAACCCAAATTTATGTTTATTCCTAAAGCAGATATCCAAAGTGTAGGTTCTCCACCATCTCGCATATATATGTAAAAAAATACAAGTGAAATTAAAATTTGAACAATAAGTTTTTGAGATATACTAAGTCCATCATTTTTCTTTTCAACTATTTTTTTTAAATCATCTACAAATCCAAGTAATGCATAAGAAATAAATACAAATATAACAATTAATAAATTTCCTGTTATTTCTAAACTTCCTCTAATATATAATAAAAACATAGTTATAATTGTTGGTATTATAAATATTACTCCACCCATTGTTGGAGTTCCATTTTTGTTTTTATGTGCGAAATTCATATATTCGCTTATAGTTTGTCTAAAATTAATCTTTTTTAATATTGGTATTATAAATATTCCAGTTATAATTGCAAATATAAAACCAAGCATTAAACCTAGAATTGATTTTGCTAAAATTAACATATAATCACCTTTAAATTCCTTTAAATTTATTATAACTATTTCAATTTTACATTCATAGTTTTTTCAAATTATTTAACATTTTTTTTACACTAATCACTTAAGAAGAGTCTTACAATACTATTTTCTTTTACTCTAGTACCAGCTTTTGGCATCATTTCAATTACATTATTTCCTTTATAACTATATTCAACAATAAATCCACTTAATTTTTTACTTGCTTCTTTTTTAGAAAGACCAACTACATCTGGTACAGTTATATATTTAGTTTCATACCATAAATATTCTCTTGGTAATACATCTGCTGTAGCTTTAATTTTATATAAATTAATAATTGTTTCAAAAATATTATGTGCTATTGGCCCAGCAACAGTTCCACCATATTGAACAGTATTTCTTGCATTATCAACAGCAATATAAACAACATACTCCTCTTCCTCAGCTTCTATAAAGCCAATAAATGATAAAATATAATTACCAGCCATATATCTTCCATCTGAACCTACTTTTTGAGCTGTACCTGTTTTACCTCCTATTTTAAAACCTTCTACATATGCATTTCTACCACTTCCATTTGCAACAACACTTTTAAGTGCATATTTAACTGTTTCACTTGTTTTTTCATTTATTACTTTTTCTTTTTTAACAGTTGGCTCTACTGATTTAATTATTTTATTAGAATCAGCATCATTTATACTTTTAACAATATATGGTTGCATCATAGTTCCATTATTAACTACTGTTGATAATAATTGAACTTGTTGAATTGCTGTTACACTAACACCCTGTCCAAAAGAAGTAGTTGCAAGTTCTAATGGTCCTACTTTATTTAAATCAAATATAATGCCACTACTTTCTCCATTTAAATCAATCCCAGTTTTTTTACCAAAACCAAACTTATCAATATATGCAAATAATGTTTCTTTACCAAGTCTTTGACCTAAAACTACAAAGCCAGGGTTGCTTGGTGTTACTATCGGAACATAAAAGTCCATTTTTGCAAGATCTTGTCCTATCTTTTTAAGTCCAACTTTACCAGATGCATAAGTTTCAAAAAGATATTTAATAATAGGTGCTTCAGCAGGATTGATTTCATATTTACCATTCTTTTTAAAATATCCAGTTAAATTACCACCTATTAGTTTTCTATCTTTGATCATTCTATTAACACCAAATTTAACTCTTTCTGATAGTTTTCTAACCTCATCTTGAGCCAAACTAGACATAATCGTAAATCTAAACTCTGAATCCTCCCCTATTGTATTTAAATTATCTGATAAGAAATATACAATGACACCTTGCTTTAATAAGTATTCTGTATATTTAATACTATCAACTGTGTTTCTAGAAAATCTAGATATTTCTTTTGTAACTATCATATCAATTTTCCCAATTGTCAAATTAAAATTAGTCACCATTCTAATAATTTATATTCTAAAGGCAAATGTTTGGTACTACATTTTATTTCAATTTCATCTGTATTATACATGTTATACCATCAAACATATAACCCCTTATAAGTAACTTATCAAAAGAAAAAAGAATAGATTTTACTATTCAATACAATTTTTTAATAATCTAAACTATCAGGATCTAATAGAAAATCAAATATACTCATTGTTATAATTCCATTTTCATTTCTAGTCCTTTTTATATAATCTTTAACAATTATAATCTTTTTAAATGAATCATTAACCTTTAACAGAGGTCTTTCTTCTTGATTAATTTTTTCTTCATTTGGCATACTAAACGCTGATTGAATATAAATTTTATTATTTCCTTTATTTGCAATAAAATCTATTTCTAGTTGTTTATAAGACAATTCATTTTCTTTTCTTTCTCTAAATTCTACTACTCCAACATCAACATTATATCCTCTTCTTCTTAACTCTAAATAAATAACATTTTCCATGATATGTGTTTCTTCATATTGTCTGAAATTAATAAAAGAATTACGAAGTCCTAAATCACTAAAATAAAACTTATAAGGTGTACTCATATATTTTTTACCTTTTACATCATATCTCTCTACTTTTTCAATTAAGAAAGCTTCTTCTAAATATTTGAGATATAAACTTACTGTTTTAGGATCTATATTTAACCCTGCCGTTGATTTAAAAGTATCAGAAAGTTTTTTTGGATTTGATAACGAACCAATACTTGATGAAATTACTTCAACCAAACTAACTAATTCAGCATCATTTTTTATATCATTTCTTTCAATAACATCATTTATATATACATTTTTTTGTTGATCTTTTAAATATGCAGTTTTTCTTTCATCACTATTCATTGATACAACTAATGGAAGTCCTCCATAAGTAATATATTCTACCCATCCATCAAGTTTATCCCCTTTATATACGGACATGAATTCATAATATGATAATGGATACACTTTTATATCCTCACCACGACCTCTAAATTCAGTTATTATATCAGAAGATAAAAATTTTGAATTACTACCAGTAACATATATATCAATATTTGGTATTCTTAAAAGTCCATTTAATACCCTTTCAAAATTTTCTACTAGTTGTACTTCATCAAGAATTACATAATAAACATCTTTATCTATTATCTTTTCCTTAACATATTTACTTAAATTTTTAGAAATTAATAATTCATCATTATCAGAATCATCTAATGCAACCTTTATAATATGATCATTCTTAATTCCATTTTCTAAAAGATGATTATAAAATAATGTATTAAGTAAATAACTTTTCCCAGATCTTCTTATTCCTGTTACTACTTTAATAAGTCCATCATTTTTAGCTTCAATAAGTTTATTTAAATAATAATCTCTTTTTATTTCCATATAACTCTTTCCTTTCAAATAAATTTTACCTTATTTTATGAAAACTATCAATATTTTATTCCAAAATAACTGAACATTACAGTTTTTTTGGAATTACTTATTAAATTAAATTTTATAATAAATCTCTCGATAAAAAATGTTCTTATAGAAACACCAAGATTAGTTCTTAAAACAACAAGCACCAAAAGTGTTAATCATCCATATTAATTATAAACATTATCTATATAAAAAATATTAATCTTCTTACATAATGAAAGGATTAATATTTTACTATTTTTTAAATGTAATTTATTTAAAATTATTCATTAAAATAAGTTTAAAAACTTTAACTAAATCCAAATTTATTGGTTTATAATTAAAAACTTAAATTTATGTTTACTTCTACTATAATTCTTTAAGATAATTTTCTCTAATATTCTTACTATGAATATGTGTACATTAAATAATATCCATCAATACTCAATTTTATTTATTAATACAAAATACTGCATAAAGTGGTATTGATTTTATATTATTTTCAAATCCAAAATTTTTAGCAGATATTCTAATACTATATTTAGGATTATATTTTTTTATATATTCTTTTAAACTTTTACTGTCAATTCTTCTACCACTTTTTACTTCTACTGGAATAATATCACCATCTATTTTAATTAAAAAATCTATTTCATATCTATCAAAATTATAATAATATAATTCTTTAGATTTAGGATATAATTCACAAGCTATATAATTTTCTGTAAGTACACCTTTAAACATTTCATTTTTATCCAATAATATTTCACTATAATCTAAATTAGACAATGCTCTAAGAAGACCTACATCACTTAAATATAATTTAAATTTGGAAGAATTAGCAAATGCTTTTAATGGTGATTC
This sequence comes from Bacteroidaceae bacterium, assembly GCA_963600145.1. GTDB lineage: Bacteria > Bacillota_I > Bacilli_A > RF39 > UBA660 > CAVCAD01. The sequence continues at coordinate 7,609 of CAVCAD010000075.1, read as the reverse complement.
ATTTTTATCAACTAAATCACATTTTAAAATCATATTACTTGCAAGTAACCAATCAAGACTACTTTCATATCTAATTTTTCTAGCATCTTTATCAACTATGCTATATTTAAAAGTATTATTAACTCTAGCAAGTTCTTTAGGAATAGAATTATATATTTGACCATTTTTAATTCCTTCACTATTTTCTGTGTATTTATTCATATCTGCTAAATAAGAAGTAATTATTAGTTCTTGAAGGTCAAAATTAACATGAGATATATTACAATTATTTTCTATAAAATTATTTATTAAGATAGGCATTCCCCCTAATACTAAATACTTTTTATACAAATCTAATGCTTTTTCATGAATAGGATTCATTAATGCTTCATTAGAGTCATAATGAATTTTAATTTCATCAATTAATTTATCTTCTCCTAAAGCACCTAAAAATTCTTCAAAATCCATAGGATATAGATATTTAATTGTTATTTTACCGACAGGAAATGATGATTTAAATCTATTAATTTTAACTCCAAGTAAAGAACCAGCACAAACTATTTTATATGGCTTATCACTTTCACAAAAATATTTTAAAGAAGTAATAGCTCTTTCACTTTCTTGAATTTCATCTAAGAAAATTATTGTATCTTCTGGATTTACAATTACATTTTTAATAATTTCTATTTTTTCAATTATTGTTTCGGGATCAATGGTATTTTTAAAAATTTCTGCTATATTTTCTTCTTTATCTAAGTTAATATAAATATAATTATTAAAATTATTTTTACAAAATTCTTCTAAAATATAAGTTTTTCCTGTTTGTCTTGCTCCAATTAACATGAATGGCATTTTATAATCATACTTCCATTTTTTTAATTCTTCTTCTATTTTTCTATGCATAAAATCTCACCTCAGTATAAATTTTAACATATTTCGTACAAAAAGTACATAATCTCATTATAATTTTCGTACATTTTTTACGTTTTTGCATATATAAAAATATAATTTACTTAATTGTTATTATCTATTACCTTTATTTCTTAAGCAAAATATAGTAGTTCTATTTAATTAACTTTTAGTATTTTTGATTTTTTAATAACTCTTGTATCTAATTTTAATTCCTTATTAATAATATTAGTGTTAAAGTCAAAATATATTGTTAATCTAACTCTATTTCTATCATTATCAATTTTTTCAATTTCTACTTTTTCTACTAATACTCGCATTAAGTTTGGTAGTTCTTTTTCTATATCTAATTTATTAAATAAAACAGTTTTTATTTCTTTTATCTTTTCTTTAAATTTTTGCATATCTATATCTGATGTTAATTTATCAATTTTTGTTTTTATCATTTTATAATCTAAATTTAATTTATCATTTCTTCTTTTTAATTCTTTATCTTCTATTATTCCTTTTAAACTAAGGTCAAGTAATTTATCTTTTTGTTTTTCTATAATATATAATTGATTTTCTAAGTCTTTAGTACTTGTAGATTCATTTACTTTTTTTATTAAGTTTTCATATTCATCTACTATACTATTTAAATAATCTTTTTTATTACTAATAAAATTATTAAATATATCAATAAATATCTTATCTAAATAAAACTCTTTTATTATAGGTGAAGCACAAGTATTTACTCCTTTATTTCTATATGTTTTGCATGACCAATTAGGATTACTTCTTCTATTTCCTCCACTATTTCTTATAAATACTTCTTTACATTCTTTACAATATAACTTACAACTATATTTAGCATTTTCTAAGTTCTTTTCAGAATTCCTTACATGATGAGCATATGATTTTTTCCTTTTTTGATGAAGATTATTTGCTTTATTCCATAATTCTTCTGATACTATTGCAGGTATTCTATCATCTTTTTCAATTATTTGTTTTTCCCTAGGAACATCTTTTTTCTTATGAGTTTTATAATCTTCTACTTCTGTAAGTCTTGCTGTATAAAAGCCTTTATATCTAGGATTTTGAAGCATTTTTCTCATTGAAGTATCAGAATAAGCTTCTCCTTTTGAATTCAAATAACCCATTTTAGCAAGGTCTTGTCCTATCTTTTTTAAGCCAACTTTACCTGATGCATAAGTTTCAAATAAATATCTAACAAGTGGTGCTTCTTCTTCATTTATTTCATACCTTCCATCTTTTTTATAATAGCCTGTTAAATTTCCTCCAATTAATTTTCTATCTTTAATCATTCTATTTATACCAAATTTAACTCTTTCAGATAGTTTTCTTACCTCATCTTGTGCTAAACTAGACATTATAGTTAACCTAAATTCTGCATCTTCTTGAATAGTATTTAAATTATCTGACAAGAAATAAACAATAACACCCTGTTTTAATAAATACTCAGTATATTTAATACTATCAACAGTATTTCTAGAAAATCTTGATATTTCTTTTGTTAATATTAAATCAATTTTACCAGCCTGAGATTCTTCAATCATTTTTAAAAAAGAATCTCTATTTTTAACAGCAGTTCCTGATATTCCCTCATCTATAAAAGAACCAACAAATATCCAATTTTTATTTTCATTAATCATTTCTTCAAAATAATTTTGTTGATTTTCTAAACTATTTAATTGATCATCTTTATCTGTAGATACTCTTGCATAATATGCAACTCTTAAAGGCATATCATAAATAGTTTTACCAGTTCTTAAGTCTTCTCTTGCTTTTTTTACATTCATTTTTACCATTCCTTTTTATTTTCAACTTCAGTTCTAATTTTTTCCATTCTACTAAGTAAAAATTTTTCCATATTACTAAATACTTTTAAATCTATTACTTTTTCTTCATATAATTCTCTATTTAATATTAAACGCCATTCTAAAAGTTTATATTCTATAGGTAATTTTTTAGTATCATATATTACTTCTATATCATTTGAAATAATCACATTATTCCTCCATCAAACTATATGTTATATTTATAATTTTAATGAAAAAATAATTATACTAATTAAAAGACATAAGCTATTAACTTATGTCTTAATCTATATCTAATTTATTTTTATCTAAATCTTTTTCTTGTATTTCTTCAGTTATATTTTGTACTTTAATAATACTATAAAAAAATAAAATAAAAACTAAAATTATTCCTACTAAAAACATAAATATCATTATATCCTCCAGTTATATTATATTTGTTTATACATGTATATTTTGTCGAAATAACATAATACTTCTTATTATTATTATTATTTTATTAATATTTATGTGTGCTTGTGTGCTATACAAGATTGCAAGAGTTTTCAACAACTTCAAGAAAAGTTTGATCTTTATGACCTTTGCTTTTCCAACAATGTAATTTTGTACCATTTACATTTATAGATCCACTGTCATAATAATGGTCTTCAAAAATATCAACAACTCCTTCTTCTATTGCTGCAGTTAGAGTAAGGATTTTAAAAGTAACCTTCGAAAACGATACCAAAATAATAAAAAGTAAAATACCAAATATATGATAATTTAAGAAACACTATAACTTAAATATACATCTATTTTAAAACTATTTCTTTGAAAGTTAGATCTACCTTGTTTTAATGATTCAACCTCTCTAGAGAATATTGGTAAGCATTTATCATCATTTATATGCCTAGCACCTTTTCCTATAGGAATTTGCTTTTTCAATAAATTTAAATAAATTTTAAGAATTAATTTATGTCTATCATTGTCCTTTTTATAAACTATAATTTCTTCCAAAAATTTATCTACAAATTCACAAACATTATTTTCAAAGGAAATTTCTTTTTTAATAGCATTTTCAATAATATTGATATTGTCAAAACTATCAGACATAATCTTTCTTTCTTGCTCTAGTTTAAGAATTTTTATATCTAAAGATGATATATATTCATTATACTTATCATTTCTTTCTTTAAATTCATGGTTATTAATACTACCATCAATATTTAATTCTAATAACTTTTCTTTCTTGGTTTCAATAGTTTTAATTTCATTTTTTAATTTTAAAATTTCAAATTGATAATTGTTATCTATTTTTAAATTAGAATAATAATCTAACATTTCTTTTATAATTTCATTTTTATTATTAAATATTTGTTCCATTAAACTTACAAAAATATGATTCAAATCCATATCTGCAATTATAGGGCTTTCACAAGCATTTAATCTATATTTTACATAATTACCACATGCCCACCTTGATTTTGTTTGTTTTCTATTATTTGCCATTCTTTGATAAGCTATATTGTGTTCACCACAAAATATTTTTGTAGTATAACAATATTTTCTCTCACATCTTTTAGCATTACCATTGCTTACTTTCATCAGTGCACTTCTTCTGTCTAATATCTCATTTGCGCAATTCCATAGTTCTTCACTAACTATGGCTGGAACTTTATCATCTTTATATATTATTTGCTGTTCTATTGGTATATAAACTCTTTTTTTAGTTCTATAATCGATAATTTCAGTAGTATGTCCACGATAAAAGCCTTTATATTTAGGATTCTGTACAATTCTTTTTAATGTGTCTTTATCATAGATACTTCCTTTAGAATTATTTATACCTTGCTTATGTAATTCCATTGCTAATTTATAAAAACCATATTTACCAGTAGCATACAATTCAAAAATTTTTCTTATTTTTTTTGCTTCTTCTTCTACAATCACTAATTTAGCGTCATCTTTTTTATAACCAGTAATTGAATTAGAGCCCAAAACTCTTCCTTTTTTAATGGCTTCCTTATGTCCCCATTTGACACGAGAAGAAAGTCTTTTGACTTCTTCCTGTGCAACGCTTCCCATCATATTAAGTATAAACTCAGAATTTGGATCATAAGTATTTATCCCGTTTGACTGAAAATATACACCAACATCACTTGCAAGTAATTCTTGTGTATATTTGATACTATCAGATAAATTTCTAGAAAATCTAGAAACTTCTTTTGTTACTATTAAATCAAAATAACCAGATTTAGCATCTTTAATCATTTGCAAAAAATTTTTTCTTCCTTTAACAGTACTACCACTAATACCTTCATCTATATAGCCATTAACATAAGTCCAATTTTTATTTGACTTTATAAAGTTTTTAAAAAAAGAAATTTGATTATCTAGTGAGTTTAATTGCTCATCACTTTCAGTAGAAACACGAGCATAAAAAGTAACTCTTAAAGGTAGTTCATTAATATTTTTACCTTTAAGGATTTCATCTCTGATTTTATAAAATTCCATGTTCTACCTCTTTAATTTGATGATTAATTTTTTTATAAATAATTTTACATACTTCATTATATTGCTTTTGTGTAATTATATTTTGTTCATATAATTTTTTATTTATTATAAGTTCATATTCTAGTATTGTTATTCTTGGAGTTTTATACAATAAAATACACCTCCACTAATGGAAGTGTATTTTATAAATTATATTATTATTACAATTCAAACAAAATTAGACTTTATATATTATCATTTTCTAATAACCAATCAATAATATTTTTGTGAATAATACCTTTTTGGGAAAAATTTGTTTTATCAAGAGAAAGAACATATTTTGGATAATTGTCATCTATTACTTTAAATGCTCCAAATTCTCTTTCTATAACATCATCATTTACAAGCAAATATGATACTTGGTAATATTGTTTAATATTATCTTTGATGGCAATAAAATCTACTTCTTTATCTTTGATTTTTCCTATATATACATCATATCCTCTTTGTAAAAGTTCATTGTAAACAACGTTTTCAATTGCAAAACTTTTATTTATTTCAAAATCATTATTTTTTATTTGTGCTATTCCTAAATCAGTCATATAATATTTATTCAATGTTTTTAGTATTGCTTTTCCATGTATATCATACCTATATATTTTTCTTATTATTAAAGCTTTACATAAAGCATCTAGATAAATATACAAAGTTTCGGTAGATATAGATTTACCTTCAGTTTTTAAAAAATTAATAACATTTTCAGCAGAAAATTCTCTACCTGTAGTATCAACAATATACTGTAGTAATAAATTAAACAGCACAGTATCTTTTAATCCTAATCTATCAACTACATCTCTTAATATTATTGAATCAAATACACTATGTAAATAATCTTTTATATTATTTACATTTTCAAATTGACATCTATTAGGAAGACCACCCCATTTTACAAAATTCCAAAAAGTATCCTCATCTTTTGGTTTCTTTTTTGAAAGCTCTATAAACTCTTTGTATGATAGTGGAAAGATATTGAATATAACATATCTGCCAGACAAAACTGATGATAATTCTTGAGATAATAATTTACTATTCGAACCAGTAATAAAAATACTTATATTATTTGTTGATGCCCTCAATGAATTTACAACCTCTTCAAAGTTTTCAACCTTTTGAATTTCATCTAAAAATATATAATACTTGTTTTTATCTAGTAATTGATTCTTTACATATTTATTAAGCTTTTTATAATCTTTTAATTCTTCATATTCGATATATTCAAAATTTATATAAATGATATGATTATCATCGCATCCACTTTCTTTTAATTCCTCAATAATTTGGTTTAATATAACTGACTTGCCACACCTTCTTATTCCAACTAATATTTTGACAAGGTCGCTTTCATAAAAGCCTCTTATTCTAGATAAATAATTTTCTCTTTTAATCATTTCAATCACCTAAATAAATAATATATTATTTTTTGCATTTTGTCAAATTATTTCGCATTTGAGAAATAATTTTTTATTTTTCGACATTTATTTCGCAAAATTAATGATTGGTTTCGGCTGCTACAATATTAAAAGTACTACCTGGTTCAAAGTTAGACCATATAGCTAAATTTCTATTTATTACTTCTTGTGAATAATTTTTATAATTATTTGCATCAAAACCTGGTTTGCTGCTCATTGCAAGTATTTCTCCAGTTTTAGCATTTGCGACTATTCCCATAGCACCTTCTGCACTAAACTTACTCATTGCATTATTAAGTTCGCTTTCAAGAGCAAGTTGAAGGTCTAAATCTATAGTTAAATATATATTATTACCATTAGTAGGCGTTTCATATACTTCAGCAAATTGTAATTTTTTACCTTTCCCATCAGAGAAATACTTAATACTACCATTTGTACCAGTTAAATATTCATTATATTTCAGCTCAAGTCCACTTAATCCCTGATTATCTATACCAACATATCCAATTACATGACTAAGTAAATCATCATATAAATAATCTCTTTTACTTTCTTTTACTAAGTAAACTCCATCAATATTCAAATTATTTATTTTATTAGCAATTTCATAAGTTAAATTTCTTCCCTCTGGATGAACTTTTTCAATAGATGTTTTTTTATTCATATGTCTTAATATTTCTTCTTTTGAAACATTAAGTATTTCAGAAATTTTACTTGATGCAGCTTCTTTATCTAAAATTTGATTAGGGACAAAAATAAGACTGCTTGTTGTAACATTACTAGCAATTACTTTTCCATTTCTATCAAGTATTAAACCTCTATCTGCTTGTACTGGTAAATTTCTACTCCATAAATTTTCTGCTAAAGTTTTAAGTTTAGAATAATCAATTACTTGAAGATAAAAAATTCTAAATAAAATTATTATTAATGATAAAAATATTATAAATAATAAATACTTTATTC
>CAVCAD010000074.1:0-6801 GCA_963600145.1 Bacteroidaceae bacterium | reverse complement strand
TTAATAAAGATGATTACTTACTTGCAATGGAAAGAAGTCCTATCAAAGATACAGAGATAAAATCATTATTACAATCTGCTTTAACTGATAACGTTAATGATAGAACAGTTTATATGAAAGGTATTGATATTAGTTATCAATATGAAGGATATAATACTTATAAACTTGAAGAACTTGATAGTAATAAATAATATTAAGTTAGAGTGGAACTTTAATATATTTCACTTTTATTTAATTAAAAGATATAAAAAAGATGGTTCTTATGAGGTGTTTTAAAAAATATATCTGAATAATTTATGTGAAATAAAAATAAACTTAATTAGGGGCGACTATATTAGTGGCTAATAAAGTAATAAATTATGATTCAAATGGTAAAATTATAAACCCAAAAGACATAGTAATAAAAATACCATTAATATATGAACTAATTAAAAAATATTCACAGTAAAAATAGTTGTATTTTAAGGGAGAGTTTACCAAAACTTTCCCTTATTATTTTGATTAAAGATGCAAATTGTGAAATTATACTGTAAGAGCAATCAAATATAGTATATGAATGCTTTTATGGTTAAAGGGGGTAATTGTTATAAAAGCAGGATTATATGCTAGAGTTTCAACTGATATTCAATTAGAGGGTTATTCAATTGATGCACAGAAAGAATTTTTATTAAACTATGCTAAAGCTAAAGAATTTGATGAATATGAATATTATGTAGATGGTGGTTATAGTGGTAAAGATTTAGAACGACCAGCTATTTTAAAACTTATAAAAGATGTTAAAGCACATAAAATTGATTGTGTAATTGTATTTAAATTAGATAGAATATCAAGAAGTCAAAAAGACACTTTATATTTAATTGAAGAGGTATTTAATAAATATAATGTAGGTTTTGTTTCTATGAGAGAAAACTTTGATACTACAACACCTTTTGGTAAGGCTATGGTTGGTATTTTATCAATATTCGCACAGCTTGAAAGAGAGACAATCCTTGAAAGAACAAAAATTGGTATTCAAAAAAGAGCCGAAAATGGATATTGGAAAGGTGGAGGCAGAGATCCATTCCCTTATACCTATGATAAAAATACAGGAACTTTAATTCCTGTACCAGAACAAGTAGAATTATTACATAAAATGATAAATCTTTATTTAAATGGTTATAGTTTTGTAAAAATTGGTAGTATAGTTGGTATGGATGAAAGTATGGTAGAAAAAAGGATACTTTCAAGAAGAACATTAGGTGTTGTACCATATAAGGATCAAGAGTTTGAAGGAAGACATGAAGCAGTAATAACAGAAGAATTACATAATAAAATAATGGAAACTAACAAACTGCGAAGTAAAGCAAGAACTGAAATTCATTATTTGTTATCAGGAAAAATATTTTGTGGTCATTGTGGTGCAAAGTATAGATATCAAAAATGGGGAAAAAGATTAATTTGCTATTGCTACTCCCAACAAAAAAGTAAACCTAAATTTATTAAAGACCCAAATTGTAAAAATAAAAGATGGGATTCTTTTGAAATTGAAGATGTGGTATTAGAAAACTTATTTTCAATGGCACTTGATGAAGATATGTTTAGAGAAAGATACGAAATTACACAAGTCGATGTTATTAATGAATATGAAAAAAGACTTGCAAAGATAAAATTACAAATCAACAATTTAATTAATTTTATTTCAGATGGTGTTGCAGTTCTTGATGCTAAAAAGAAAATTAAAGAATTAGAACAAGAAAGAAAGTCAATACTAGAGATAATTGATAAACTTAAAAATAATGAAGAGCATAACAAAGGTTCATTAGAAATATTAAGAAATCTACAAACCACTTGGAATAAAATGACATTTGAAGAAAAAAGAATGATAATTATGCACATTGTTAATAAAGTTGTGGTAACTGATAATGATATAGAGATATTTTATAAGATATCTTAATTTTAAAAAAATTTATTCTCTCCACTATACCATTAATCCTATAATACACATAGACATATTTATTTTTAATATATTTATTATATTAGATTTATTTGAAGGTATAATTAATTTAAATATTATATCTTTTTTTGATGCATTAAAACTTTTTAATAATTTAATTTTAATTTTATCAGTATTTATAAAACTATTATATAATGATTCAATACTTATAATAATAGATATAAATATTCCCATACTTATTATACTTTTATTATTAGCACCCATCCATATTATAAGAATAGGACCTAGTGATACTTTAGGAAGTGAATTTAACATTACTAAGTATGGGTCTAATATTTTTGCTAATAATTCATTTTTATACATTATAATAGCTATTAAGAAGGATAATATATTTGTTATTAAGAAAGCTATTAATATTTCTTTAAGTGTTATATAAATATGAAAGAATAGATTATTATTTAATAGTTTTATAAATGTATTTATAATAAGACTAGGACTTGAGAATATAAAACTATTTATAATTCCTTTTTTGCTTGTATATTCCCATAATATAGTAAATAAAATTATAATTAGTAATTTTATAGTTAGAATAATAATTTTATTTATTTTAAGTTTATTTAAATATTTAATATATTCTTTACTCATAATTATCTATTTCCTTCCAAAGCATATTATAATAATCTATAAATTTTTTATTTTTTCTTATTTCTATTAAATTATTATTTTTATCTATATTTATATTAACTATTTTCTTTATTTTAGCAGGTCTTTTAGAAAATATAATTACTTCATCTGACATAGATATTGCTTCAGCAATATCATGTGTAACTAATAAAACTGTTTTATTTTCGTTTTTTAGTATATTATAAACATCATTACTTACCTTTAACCTTGTTTGATAATCTAAAGCACTAAAAGGTTCATCTAAAAGCAATATATCAGGTTTAATAGCTAGTGTCCTAATGAGAGCAACTCTTTGAATGTAATGAAGACACTTTTTGTTAATTTCCTTTATTTATAAAGGTTTGTTTGATACATAATTCAAGCATCATTTTTAACCTAAAGGATATATATTTTGTTAAAGTTAAACTTTTTAGTTTAATTAATTGTTTTGCTAATTCATTATTCATTATTTAAGAAGTTCATTACTAAATCAATTAGTATATCCTTTTCTTTTGGATTAGACTCTGCTATAAGTAGTGTAATGGCAACAAGAGTATTATTATCAATAACTTGTTCATTTTCTTTATATAGGATATTATAGAATTTAAGAAAATAAATAAATAGTGTAGCAGCGATTCTTTTATTGCCATCAATGAAAGTATGGTTTTTAGTTATTAAATATAGAAAATTAGCACCTTTTTCTTGAATAGTAGGGTATAAGTCATTACCATCAAAAGATTGATATATTGTACCAATAATTTCTTTTAAACCTTCGTTTCTTTCAAGTGCAAATAAATTACTATCACTATTAAATTTAAGTTTATTAACTATACTAATACAATTTTCATAAGTAATCTTTTTGTTATTTTTTGTGCCATTTGGTCTAGTTATTCGCTTATGGTCATAGTCATCAAGCAAATTTAAAGCATTTGAATAGTTATTTATTACTTTAATTATTTCTTGGGCTTCTGCTTCTTTTAATTCAGTATCTATTCTTCCTGCAATATCAATTAACTTAACAGTTTTTTCAAGATATTCTAATCTTTTTTTATTAATTGCATAACCTTTAAGTATATAATCTTTTAATATTTTATTTGCCCATTTTCTAAAAATAACACCATTTTGACTTTTAACACGATAACCAACACTAATTATTACATCTAAATTATAGTAATCTACTTGGTAAGTTTTACCATCTTTTGCAGTTGTTGCAAATTTTGCAACAACTGAATTATCTAGTTCTTCTTCTAATGAATTCTTAATATGTCTAGATATAACGGATTTATCTCTATCAAATAGTTTAGCCATTTGATCTAGTGATAACCACACAGTTTCATCTTTTATATTAACTTCTAATTTTACGTTTTGATTTTCAAATAATATAATTTCGTTTTTCATTAATTTTTATCTCCTTTACTTTTGTATTTGAATTTTGAATAGAGAGTGTTTCTTTACTTAAAAATTCCATTTAATTTCGGTCAATAACTCTGTTTACCTCCGGATAGTTCTTGATATTTACTAAATATTTCTATATTATTCTTTCATGATTCTTCTTTCATTTTATATATTACAGCTTTCTTTTTTTGCATTGTTTTTTCCTTCTATAATATATATTTACTAAAAAATGTTGATTTCCTTTTTATTTTAAAAATTCCAGATAATTTCAATGTTTCTGGTGTTTGTTTTCTCGTAAGTTTGTCCAATAAAAATCTTATCTATAAATTCGTTAACAATAAATCTATTTAATTTCTTTAACTGATAATATTTATTAAATAAGTTACAAGGATCAAAATGTTTCTTTGCTTCATAGCAACTAATTTCTTTATTAATTAAATTTAATTCTGAATTTAATTTTTGTATATCATTTTTATAAATAGTAATTAAATCTTTAAAATCATTAAGAGTTATAACTTTATTAACTTTATCTTCATAAATATTTTTTAAATATTTATTGTCGTTATTTAATTTTTGGATAGTATCCTTTTTTTGTTTTTTTAGAGATTCTAATTTTTTAGAAAAACTGTTTTTACAATTGTTAAAATAATTCTTTTTTAACATATTTAAATCAAAAGAATCTTTTAATTTTTTATTTATTAAATTTAAAATAATTTTTTCTAAAACATCATACCTAATGGAAGATTTATTTAAGCAATTTATATAATTATCATTTATATGAGAGCAAACTAAATATTCATGTTTAGAAGAATTTTTTTTGCGTAAATGATTTTTACATTCTAAACAAAAAACCTTACCAGAAAAAAGGTGAACTAAACCGGTAGATTTTAACGGCTTTGTTCTTTTTTGGATTTCTAGTTGAACTTTATCAAAAATATTTTTATCAATAATGGCTGCATGAGTATTTTCTTTTTTTATCCATTTATTTTTAGGTTTATTAATTATTTTGTGATTTTTATAACTTACGGTTGTTCTTTTTCCTTGAATTAAATTACCTATGTATAATTCATTAGTTAAAATAGTTTTAATAGTGTTTGGATTCCATTTAATAGATTCTCTTGGTTTACTACTTACAATATTTAATTTAATATTTTTTTGATATTTATAAAGAGAAGGAGAGGGAATATTTTTATCATTTAGATATTTAACAATCTTAGTATAACCAAAACCTTTTAAGTATAAATTATATATTTCTTTAACAATATTACTTGCAAGGGGGTCTATAATTAATTTATTATTATTTTCTTTAGATATTTCATAGCCAAAAGCAGCAAAAGGGGATATAAACTCGCCTTCATTCATTTTAGAAATAAAAGCACTACGAATATTATTAGAAACATCTTCTAAATACCATTCATTAACAAGTCCATTTATTTGCCTAGACTTTTTATTACCATAGTTTTCGGTATCAGCATTATCAGCAAGGCCAATAAAACGAATATTCCATTCTTTAAATTTATTATTAATATATCTTTCTACAATTTCCATATCTCTGGAAAAACGAGACTGACTTTTACATAAAACAATATCTAGCTTTCTTTTTTCACAATCGCTTATTAATCTTTCAAATTCTGGTCTATAAGTTCCAGCACCAGACAAATCTTCGTCACAGTATTCATCTATTAAAATAAATTCTTGGTGTTTATTTATATAATCTAATAACATATTTCTTTGATTTTTTATTGATTCACTAGGATTATTTTTATTAATTTTATCTTTATCTTCATTTGATAGTCTTAAATAAATACCAACTTTATAAAATTTTTGATTGTCATTATTATTTAATTTATTCATTATTATTAATTTCGAGTTCTAATAAGTTAATAATATTAATTAATTTTTTATTAATTATTTCTTTTAATTCATCATCATTTAAATCTTTATTAATAATTTCTTTAATATTATAAGTTATCATTACATCCTCCATTTAAATATATTAAATAAGAAATAAAATTATCTTAATATGATGCTCATTATTATATAATGAAAAAGAATTATAATTTGCATATAAACTTTTATATTTTTAAATTTAAAAAGGAGTTTTAATGATAATTTTTTTGAATCTTTAAAAAATGATTATAAAAACTTTGAAAAGAGGTTTTTTATGAAAAGGGATAAAGAATATTCAGCGTATGTTTTAAAGGATGATAACAATAAGTTAAAGGCTTTTTTACTTTTAAAAATCGAAGATGTTTTGTGTAAATGGTAAAATAAATCAAATTAATAAAATAATTAAACTGAAATTAAAAAGAACTAAACTAGAGGAGTTTTAGTTTTTTAATAGACTAGTATAATTGCGTAAATAATATTTTAGACAAATTGGTTCAACATATAAAATTAAATATTTCTTAGGAATTTTCCATTTAAACAAAAAAAGAACGTCATTGCAAAAGTTTTTCCATCTTAACAAAAAAACTTTTGCTTTTTGTTTTTTTGTAGTAAACTATTAATGAGAGGTGAATTTACTATGTTAAAAAGAGAATATTATCTAAATAAAATAAGAGATTTTTATAATGTTAATTCATTAATAAAAGTATTATGTGGTTTAAGAAGAAGTGGTAAATCTGTAATTTTAAAACAAATTATCGATGAAATACATGCACGAGGTGTAAAAGATGACCATATTATATATATCAATTTTGAATCACTTGATTACGTTAATATAACTAATGCGGTTGAACTAAATAGCTATATTAAAAGTCTTGTAAAAGATAAAAAAACGTATTATGTATTTTTAGATGAAGTTCAAA
>CAVCAD010000073.1:0-6554 GCA_963600145.1 Bacteroidaceae bacterium | reverse complement strand
TGTCCTAGGTACTGCTTAACTAGGTAATCATTCTAAATTAATGATATTCAAATGAATATCTATATCTCTCTCATTAGTTTCCTTATTTAAACTTACTATTTGAACAACATCAACGAATTCATCAATAATAACTTTTGTTAGTTTATCAATATGCTTATATTTTTCAAATATTTTCACACTTGTTTGTACTAAATCTTCTTTATCACGAAGTTCTGCTAAACTTTCTTTTATAGTTTCTATTCTAGACTTCTATTCTTCTATTTCATTAGTAAACTTCTCTCTTAACATTATAAACTCCTCTTGACTAATAACACCTTCCATTTTATCTTCATATAAACATTTGTAATATTCGTTCTTTTTATTTATTTTGGCATCTAAACTCTCTAATTCATCTTCAAGAGCTTCTCTCTTTGAAAGAACCGTACTATCAAGTGATTTTTTCGCAATGTGTATGCTCTTTTCAATTCTTCTAGATTGTAGTATTTATCTAGTTGCTCATTTATTTTTTCTAATATTTTTTATTCTATCACATCACATCTAATTGAAGACATATTGATACAATCTCTACTTGCTAATTTTCTTCCTTTACATTTCATATAAGGTGTTTTTCCATCTTTTGTATGGTATATCTCCCTAGTAAATACTGCTTCACATTCCTTACAATACACTTTTCTACTTAACATATAAACTTCACCTTTACTTTTTTTGACATTTTTTATGAACAAAAGATACTTATTTTGCTATTACTTTTTTTTCATTATATTGTCTACAATTATTCATTCTATCAATTATTACTTCATCTCTATCAGGATTTAAAAGCAGCATATATGGTTCAATATTTAAAGCTTTTGAAATTAATTCTATTTTTTGAATTGTAGGACAATGTAATCCTCTTTCTACATCAGTAATGTATCTTGGGCTTAATTTTGAAAGTTCAGCTAATTTTTCTTGAGAAAAGTTATTAACATACCTATAATACTTAATATTAAATACTAATAAATCATGTAAATTATCTTTTACTATTTTCATCTACACATCACCTTAATAAGTATGATATTATTTAATGCAAACTAAAAACACGAACTATATACTGCGTGTTTTTATAAATTTACTTTCTTTAATATATTATCTATTTCATTTTTAATTTTTGTTTCATTAATATTAAGTTTTAATTTATGATTAATTAATAGTATTTCACCATTTATTATAGTTGTATCAACATTACCTACACTTACATTATGAACAACATTATTAATTAAATCATAGTAAGGATAATTTTCAATTTTATTTAAATCTAATATAATTATATCTGCTTTATAACCTTCTTTTATTTTACCTATTTCACTTTCAAGTCCAAGAGCCTTAGCAGCATTTACTGTTACCATTTTAAGTACATCATAACTTGAAAAAATACACGGGTCTTTATAAAGAGCTTTTTGTAAATAATCAACAAAAGACATATGATAAAACATATTCATATTATTTCCAGAACCTTGACCATCTGTTCCTAAACAAACATTAATATCTTCATTAACATATTTTTTAATATTTGCTATCCCACAAGCTAAATTCAAATTAGAAACTGGATTATGAACAAAAGAAATATTTTTATTTTTTAAAATTTTTAATTCTTTTAAAGAAATATATGTACAATGTGCTAGAATTAATTTATTTTCTAAGTATCCTAAACTTTCAAGAGCAAAAACAGGATCTTTTTTATAAATTTTTTTAATATCTTCTACTTCTTTTTCATTTTCACAAAAATGAATATGTATTGGTAAATTAAGAGAATCTGCTAAAAGTTTTGCTTTTATTAATGTATTAGTTGAACAAGTATATAAACTATGTGGTGAAATAGTAAAATTAATAAGTTCATTATCATTATTTTTATAATAAAATTCTTTTAATTCTTCTATTTTCTTATCATCTACATCACCTATTAAATAAAGAGGAAACATATTTCTAACTTTTGTTTCTTTTATAGCTTTAATAGCTCCCTCATGACAAAAATACATATCATTACTTGTTGTAGTACCAGTTTTAATCATTTCAATACAAGAAAGTAATGTAGTTAAATAAACATCTTTATCATTAAATTTACTTTCTACTGGCCATATTTTTTCATTAAGCCATGTATTTAAATCCATATTATCATTTGTTGCTCTAAAAATACTCATTCCTAAATGTGTATGTGCATTAATAAGACCAGGCATAACTACTTTATTAGAAGCATCTATTAATTTATCATAATTTCCTTTATATTTTTTTACAACTTTGCTTATTATATTATTTTCAATAACAATATCTAACTTTTCATATTTTTTATTTCTATCTTCATCCATTGTTATTACAATAGCATTTTTTATTAAGGTAATCATATATTACCTCTTATCTAACTTTTCATGAAGCAATTCCTTTGTTCTTACTGGATTTGCTTTACCATGAGTTTCTTTCATCATTTGACCAACAAAGAAATCAAAAAGTCTATCTTTACCATTTCTATATAATTCTACTTGACTTTGATTTTCACTAATTATTTTATCTATTATTTTATTTAATTCTTCTTCATCAGTAATTTGACTATTTTCTTTACTTATAAAATTACTTGGTTCTTTCTTTTCATCTAAAACTTTTATTATAATTTCTTTTGCTTGTTTTGATGATATAGTTTGATTATTAATATTATCTACAATATATTTTAACATAGAAGGTGTTAAATAAATATTTTCTATATCAAGTAAATTCTTATTTAAATAAGATAATATATTTACATTAATTAAATTACAAGCTTCTTTAGGATTCATACCAAGTTTAATACATTCTTCAAAATAATCAGATATATTTTTTTCTTTTACTAAAATATTTGCATCATAATCAGATAAACCATATTTAGTAATATAATCTTCTTTTCTTTCATTTTTTAATCTTGGTATTGTTTTTTTAATTTCTTCTATCAATTCATCAGTTATTAATATTCTAGGAATATTAGGTTCAACAAAGTATTTATAATCTACTGCATCTGCTTTCGAACGCATTCTAATTGTAGTTTTAGTTTCTTCATCAAACCTTCTTGTTTCTTGAACTACTTCATCATATCTATTTTCTTCTTTTAATTTACTTTGTCTTTCTATTTCATAATTAATTGCATCATAAACATTACTAAAAGAATTAACATTTTTTATTTCTACTCTTGTTCCAAGTTCTTCTTCATTTTCATCCATTATAGATATATTAACATCACATCTTACTTGTCCTTTTTTAGTATCTGCTTGAGATATCCCAGTATATTGATATACACTTCTCATATACTCTAAAAAAGTAATTGCTTCATCTGCACTATGAAAGCATGGCTCTGTTACAAGTTCAAGAAGTGGAACACCTGCTCTATTATAGTCTATTAATGATGTAGTATCAAAATGTTGCATAGAAGCAGAATCTTCTTCTAAATGAATATCATGAATTTTAACATTTATATAATTATCTTTATCTTTAATAGTAATATTTCCATTAGTTCCAATTGGTGATGTAAACTGTGTTATTTGATAACCTTTAGGTAAATCTGGATAAAAATAATTCTTTCTATCAAAAATCATAAATCTAGGAATTTTACAGTTTAAAATAAGTGCCATCTTTATTGCATCTTTAACACTTTTTTTATTAAGATCTGGAAGAGTACCAGGAAATGCCATATCAATTTCATTTATATTTGAGTTAGGAGTAATTGAATATGAATTTTTACTTCTAGAAAATACTTTTGAATTTGAACTAAGTTCACAGTGCATTTCTAAACCTATTACAGTTTTATATTTCATTTTCATTCACATCCCTTGCTATTTGATTTTTATAATTCATCATAGATTCTATTTTATATGCAATATTTAAAACATTTATATCATCATAACAATTACCTGTTATATTAAGACCAACTGGAAGATTATTAATAAATCCATCTGGAATTGTAATTGAAGGAAATCCACCAAAATTTCCAACTTGAAGGTGTTCATCTAAACTAATCATATCACTTGTAAGTATTTCTTTTGTTCCTTCTATTTTTTTAGCAGGTCCAGTTCCAACAGGTAATATAACTGCATCATAATACTTAAATAATTCTTTCCATTTATCCACTATTAGTCTTCTAACTCTAGCTGCATTTTTAAAATATCTATTTTGATTCTCTCTTTGAAGAACATAAGAACCTATTACAAATCTTCTTTTAATTAAACTAGAAAATCCTTTAGTTCTATAATTTTTTATAACATCTATATAATTATCTCCTTCTCCTCTAGGTCCAAATATAAGTCCAGTTAAATTACTCATATTACTTGTTGCTTCTGCACAAGAAATAATTGTATATACAGATGAAATAGCATTTAATAATGTTTTATCTATACTTACTTCTTCAACACATATTCCATTTTTTCTTATTAAATTAATTTTATCCATAAAATTTTCTAAATGTTGTTTTAATTCATCAGATATGTTTTCATATTCATTAATATCACATAATTCTTTTATATAACATAGTTTTTTATTAGTAGTATCTTCACTAATAGATGAATATAAATTTATATTTGATGAATCCCAAGTAGTCATATCTTTTTCATCTTTACCCTTCATAGCATCAACAACAATTGCTGCATCTTTTACGCTTCTAGTAAGTACTCCACAGTGATCTAAACTTGATGCGAATGGTAACACTCCATACCTTGATATCATTCCATAAGTTGGTTTATATCCAACTATTCCACAGTAAGAGGCAGGTTTCCGAATACTATCTCCAGTATCTGTTCCAAGAGCATAAGGATATACACCAGCTGCGACTGCACATGCTGAACCAGCACTAGACCCTGCACACATTCTAGTTGTATCCCACGGATTTTTAACAACTCCTGTATGACACGTTGTTCCAGTTCCACCCATTCCAAATTCATCACATGCTGTTTTACTAACTACTATTGCATTTTTACTATTTAATTTTTCAATAGAAGTTGCATTAAAAAATGGAACATAATCTTTTAAAGTATTTGAAGATGCAGTTGTTAAAATACCTTTAGTAGAATATAAATCTTTAGCTGTATAAGGAATACCTGCTAAAAGGTTATCTATTTCACCTTCATAACTAGCATCATCTATAATTGTAACAAAAGCATTACATTTTTCTTCAAGTTCTTTTGACTTTTTAATAGATTCTTTAATTAATTCATTTGCACTTATTTTATTATTTATAAGTGCTTCATGTATTTCTTCAATAGAAAGATTATTATAATTCATGCTTATCCCACCACCTTTGGAAGTTCAATTTCTCTTGCAAAAACATCATCTGAATTTCTAAGAGCATCATCAATACTTATAGACTCTTCACTCTCATCTTCTCTTAAATCAGTTATATATTCATCTAAGCAATGAGTCATAGGTTCCACATTTTCAATATTTGGAATCTTACTAACAATTTCACATGTTTTATCTATTATTTCAAATTCATCTAAAACATTTTTATTTTCTTCATCACTTAATCCTATTAATAATTCTTCTGCATATTTATTAACCATTTCTTTAGTAAATTTACTCATTTAATTCTCCTTTACTTCTATAACAATAAATATATTATACAAAATATTAACTAATAATGAAAATATTTTTAACATTCCAGAATAAGCAAAAGAATTGGTATCTATATAATTTATACTATTTAGGTTTATATTTTTTAAATTTTTACAAAATGAAAAAGCACCTGAACCTATGCTACAAATAGTAGATGGTAATATAACTTCTTCAATCAAATCATTTTTATCGAAACAATAATTCCCAATTTCATATACTTTTAAATCTTCAATGAAATCTGGAATAGTTATACTATGTTCTTTTCCATCATATTTAGTTATTGAATATAATTTTTTATATTCACCATTTACAAATCTCATTATATCTTCAAATTTAAAGTCATTCATTTTAACACACTCTCCTACAATTATATTAAATGATTTTTCTTAGCTTCCTCTATAACTTCATCAGGTGTCATATTTTTTATTGTTTCAAGTTCTCCCCACATACCATGGAAGAAATGACCACCAGTTCCATAGTAATCATATAAACTATGTCTAGCTTTTTTTACTAATTCCCAATATGCTTTTTTATCCTCATAATCATTATCACTTGATTTAATATATGATGAATTTTCTTTTGAAATTAAATCATTTTTATTAATATCTAAATATTTTGATATAGAAGCTTCTAATAAGAATTGAGATGGTTGATCTTTGTCATATGTTAATAACAAATAATCTTTTGCACGAGTTAAAGCAACATAAAACAGTTTTCTTTCATCCTCAATATCTCCCTCAAACTTAGCTTTATTATCTTTAAATCTTTCACTCAAAACATGCCAATACTTCTTGCCCATAATAATAGCTGATGGAAATTCTTTTGAATCTAAATTTGGAAGTATAACAGCATCAAATTCTAATCCTTTTGATTTATGAATTGTCATTACCTGAACTCCGTCTTCAACATCATTAGATTTAAAATTATGATATTTATATTGCTCTGTAGCTGAT
>CAVCAD010000072.1:0-2893 GCA_963600145.1 Bacteroidaceae bacterium | reverse complement strand
AATGGAAAAAATATCACTTTTATTAAGTAATATTAAAATATTTACTTTTTCATATCCAAAAGTAAGTATATTTTTTTCTATTTGTTATTATTCTTTACTACTTTTATTTAGTATTAAGAAAAAGAAAATATATATATTTTTAATTATGTTATTATTATTTATATTTTATATAAAAAGATATTTTGATAATAATACTTATATCTATTTTACAGATGTTGGTCAAGGAGATTCTTCTCTTATTGTAGATAAAAATTTTAAAAATATTATTTTAATAGATACAGGGGGTAAAATAAATTATAAAACTGAAGAATGGAAAAATATCAATAATAAATATTCATTATCTAGTGATAGTCTTATTCCGTTTTATAGAAGTTTAGGAATTAATAAAATAAATTATTTAATATTTACTCATGGAGATGCAGATCATATGGGAGAAGGGATTAATTTAGTTAATAATTTTAAAGTAGAAAATGTTATTTTTAATTGTGGTGAATTTAATGATTTAGAAAATGAATTAATTAATATATTAAAAGAAAAAAATATTAAATATTATTCATGTATTAATATATTAGATATTGATAAATATAAATTAGAGTTTTTAAATACAAATATTTATGATGATGAAAATACTAATAGCTCAGTTATTTATTTAAATTATAATAATTATAAATTCCTTTTTATGGGTGATGCTTCTATTAATAGAGAGAAAGATATATTAGAAAAATATAATTTAAAAGATATAGATTTTCTTAAAGTTGGTCATCATGGGTCAAATACAAGTAGTAGTGAAGAATTTATAAATATAATTAATCCAAAATATTCAATTATTAGTGTTGGTAAAAATAATAAATATGGGCATCCCAAGAAAGAGGTTTTAAATACTTTAAAAAATAGTAAAATTTATAGAACAGATTTAAGTGGAAGTATAGAAGTAAAGATTAATAAAAATGGATATAAGATAAATACATATTCACCATAGAATGAAAAAAATAATGAGTAGTTTTTCTTTTAAAAATAGATAAATTATTATATAATTAATCACATGGAAACAAATAAAATTAGAAATTTTTCAATAATCGCACATATAGACCATGGTAAGAGCACTCTTGCGGATAGAATCTTAGAGCTAACAGGTGCAATAACAGAAAGAGAAAAGAAGGATCAAATTCTTGATAGTATGGATATTGAACGTGAAAGAGGTATTACCATAAAGTTAAATGCAGTAGAACTTAAATATAAAGGGTATATTTTTCATTTAATTGATACACCCGGTCATGTAGATTTTTCTTATGAAGTAAGCCGTAGTTTGGCGGCATGTGAGGGAGCACTTTTAGTTGTTGATGCATCGCAAGGTATAGAAGCACAAACTCTTGCTAATTTCTATTTAGCACTTAATAATAATTTAACTATTTTGCCAGTTATTAATAAAATAGATTTACCAAGTGCAAATCCTGAGAAAGTAAAGAAAGATTTAGTTGATACTATTGGTTTTAATGAAGAAGATATTACTCTTGTATCTGCTAAAACTGGATATAATGTAGAAAAGTTACTTGATAAAATCATAGAATTAATACCTTCACCTAAAGAAGATAATGGTGAATTTAGAGCACTTATTTTTGATAGTTATTTTGATAGTTATAAAGGAGTAGTAATATTATTTAAAGTAGTTAGTGGTAGTGTAAAAGTAGGAGATAAGATAAAAATGCTTTCTAACAATAGTATTTATGAAGTATTAGAACTTGGAAAGCACACACCTAAAGAAAAAATAGTAAAAACATTATCTTGTGGAGAAGTAGGCTTTTTAACAGCAAGTATTAAAAGTATCGAAGATGTTAATGTTGGAGATACAATATGTCTTGAAAATTCAAATGTACTTCCACTTCCTGGTTATAAACCAATGAAACCAATGGTATTTTCTGGGATTTATCCAGTTGATAGTAATAAATTTAATAATTTAAAAGAAGCACTTTTAAAATTAAAATTAAATGATGCTGCTCTTACTTTTGAAGTTGAAAATAGTAATGCGTTAGGTTTTGGATTTAGATGTGGTTTTCTAGGATTATTACATATGGAAATAATTGAAGAAAGAATTGAAAGAGAATTTAATATTGATATAATAGCAACTAGTCCATCTGTTGTATATGAAGTTATTTTAAATGATTCTAATAAAATATTTATTGATAGTCCAAGTAAACTTCCTGACCCAACAAAGATAAATAAAATATTAGAGCCATATGTAAATGCTCATATATATGTTATGAAAGAATATATTGGTTCTGTTATGAAGCTATGTCAAGATAAAAGAGGTATATATAAAAAAATGGATTATATAGATGAAAATAGAGTTGATATAATTTATGATATACCATTATCTGAAATAGTATATGATTTCTTTGATAAATTAAAAAGTTCTACTAAAGGTTATGCTTCCTTTGATTACGAATTTATTGGAAATAAAGAAAGTAAATTAGTAAAAGTTGATATACTATTAAATTCTGAAATAGTAGATGCCTTAAGTATAATTGTACATAAAGATTATGCATATAAAAGAGGAAAAATTATTTGTGAAAATTTAAAAAAAATTATACCACGTCAATTATTTCAAGTTCCAATTCAAGCAGCAATTGGTTCTAAAATAATCGCAAGAGAAGATATACCTGCGATGAAAAAAAATGTACTTGCTAAATGTTATGGAGGAGATGTTTCTAGAAAAAGAAAACTTTTAGAAAAGCAAAGAGAAGGAAAAAAGAGGATGAAACAATTTGGAAGTGTATCAATTCCTCAAGAAGCATTTTTATCTGTTCTTAGTACTGATAGTATTGATAAAGAGAAAAACTAAAGGCTCTAGAATTTCTACTGGGGAGTAACAAACTCCCTTTTAGAATTTCTACTG
>CAVCAD010000071.1:0-2872 GCA_963600145.1 Bacteroidaceae bacterium | reverse complement strand
TTCTTTATCAAGTGCCTTTATTTCTAAAACAGCTGCATATGTAAATTTATTTGAAGATAATGCATCTATAATCACTTTCCATTTTTATATTCAATAAAAGCTATCAAACATACACATCTATTTGATATTTTACTATGTATCTTCTAGTTCCAGTGGTGTTATATCCTCTTTTAAACTCATAATTTTTTATCATAATTTCTTTTAAAGGAAAATTCTTTGAAAAATTAAAAAACATCTTTAATTTTATATTCTCTTTATCATTATCAATTTTTGAAACAATAATCTTATCAAGTAATAATTTTATTAGTTGATTTTTTATTCCTAAATCTTTTATTTTCTGTTTTATTATTTTTGATAAATTTTTATTTTGTTTACTTTGATTTAAAAGCAAAATGTTTTCATCAATACTTGATAATTCTTTATTACAATCATTATTTCTAATATTAAACTCACTATTAGACAAATTACCTTCTATATTAAGTTCTAGTAATTTATCTTTTTTTGTTAATATTTCATCTCTTTGTTTCTTTAACTTAGATAATTTATTATAAATATTAACATTCTTTTTATTACTATCATATAATTCTAATAAAATATTAGAAACTTTAGATAATTCAATTTCAAGTGTTTTTATAATATCATCAAATATGATATATATTTCGCTTTCTCTTATATTAGGAGAATCACATACTTTTTTCCCTTCTTTAAGATATTTAGCACAAATCCAAGTAATATCATCACAAGATTTACATTGCACTCTTCTATGAAATACCTCACTATGTTTATCACAATATATTTTAGCGGATAATGGATACCTATTTTGATACATTATTTTATTCTTTTTATAATCCTTCCCAAATGATTTATTTCGTTTTTTTAACCTTATATTAGCTCTTTGCCACATATTTTCATCAATAATAGGCGGTACTTTTACTTTATCTTCATATAATACCCAATCTTTTTCAGGAAGAATTTTAACTTTCTTTGTCATGTAATCAATTATTTCACTTTTCTTTCCACAATAATAACCTTTATATTTAGGATTTTTAATCATTCTAGTTAATGTAGAAGTACACCACTTTTTATTTTGACAAGTTTTAATTCCTTCATCATTAAAAGTTTTTGCTATTTTTGTTATTGACCAATTATCAACTGCATATAAACTAAATAACCGTTTAACAAGATTTGCTTCCTTTTCAACAATTACTAA
Organism: Bacteroidaceae bacterium; assembly: GCA_963600145.1. Classification (GTDB taxonomy): domain Bacteria; phylum Bacillota_I; class Bacilli_A; order RF39; family UBA660; genus CAVCAD01. The sequence continues at coordinate 1,662 of CAVCAD010000071.1, read as the reverse complement.
ATTGCCTGTAAGTTTATCTTTCTTATAACCATAAAGCATATCATTTCCAAGAATAGTTCCATTTTTAATAGACCTATTCATACCAAACTTAACTCTTTCCGATAATCTCCTAATTTCATCTTGAGCCATTGAAGCCATAATAGTTAGTCTAAGTTCTGAATCAGATAAAGCAGTATTTATATTATCATTAACAAATAATACTGCTACACCATAAGACAATAATTCTCTTGTATATTTGATACTATCCAAAGTATTTCTTGAAAATCTTGATATTTCCTTTGTAATAATTAAATCAAATTTTCCATTTCTAGCATCATTTATCATCTTCATAAAGTTATCTCTTTTGTAATCAGTAGTGCCACTTATTCCATCATCAACATAGCCTTGAACATATGTCCAATTTTTATTATTTTTTATCATCTCATCGAAATGTTCTATTTGATTTTTTAAAGATTTTTGTTGTTCTAAATGATCAGTAGATACTCTTGAATAGTCAGTAACTCGAAGTTTCATTGATGTTAAAGAAACTCCCATACTTAATTGCCCTCTAATAGTATATAAATCCATTTAACATTTCCCCTTCAAATAGAAATTATTATTTTTTATCATTAAAATATAAATATTATGTTGTCTCAGTTTTAATTTTCCTAAGTATTTTATCTTCAGTCATTTTATATAAATGATAAGTTATTTTCTTATCATTATATAAACTTTTATTTATAAAAAGTGCTAACTCTAAATATATTTCATATTTACTATCTATTAGTTTATGAATAATAAATCAACTCCATAATAAAAAATATGCAATAAAGTTTTAGAAATTAACTTTTTAAGTAAATAATTTTTAATTTTACATATAATATTATTGCAAATACATTGCACATATTTTGCACTTGATATTTTTCTTGAAATTTAGTATTATTATTGAGGAGGTATATATATGAATACTATATCAAATACAACTAATATGACTATCAGAATAGATAAAGAATTAAAAAAGAACGTTGATACTTTATTTAAAAAGTTAGGAACTAACACTAATTCTGCCATTAATATGTTTTTAAGACAATGTGATAGAGAACAAGGATTAGTATTTACGCCTAGTATAACACCTGCTCCCAATAAAGAATTATTAGAGTCTTTGCAAGAAATAGAAGATTACAAAAATGGTAAAATTAAGTTAGATAGTTATGATGATGTAAAATCTTTGAGAAAGTCTTTAACTAATGACTAATATCAAATGTACTTTAATTTTATCTAGTAATTTTAAAAAACAATACAAAAAAATTGCAAAGCAAGGTAAAAATTTAGACAAAATAGATGAAGTAATTGATAAATTAGCTCGCTTTGAAATACTAGATCCTAAGTATAAAGATCATAACTTAATTAACGATAAATATTACAAAAATTGTAGAGAATGTCACATAGAGCCAGATTGGCTACTTATATACCAATATGAAAACAACAAACTTAATCTTTTATTAATTGCTACTGGTAGCCATAGTGAAATATTTAAATAAGAGGAAACTCTCTTTTTTTATTTTATAATATACAATTAAAAGTCCATAGGATGTTTTTTAAGGAACTTACTTATCACTGCATTTAGGGAACCTAACGCAAGTAACATAGAAAATAATAATTATGGTTGTGTTTTAACATCAC
>CAVCAD010000070.1:0-2016 GCA_963600145.1 Bacteroidaceae bacterium | reverse complement strand
TATATAAATAATAAACAAGTACTATTAAATGAATATAATTTAGTAATAAAGGAAAGAATTGAAAATGGTGATTTTCTACCTAGAATAACAACAACAGATAATGGCAAATATCCTTATCAATTAAATAAATCAGAATTAATAAAAATAATAGAAAATCAAGGGAAGTATTATCCATTTTTATTAAATAAAGTAAATGATAATAAAACATATAAGATTGTTAAATTATTGGAATTTAGAATTCCTTATTATGTTGGGCCATTAGTTTGCGAAAAACGAAGCAAAAATGCATGGCTTGAAAGAACAATTAATAATATTAAGATAACTCCATATAATTTTGATGAGGTTGTTGATAAAGAGAAAACAGCAGAGAAATTTATTAAGAGAATGATTTCACATTGTACGTATTTACTAGATGAATATGCATTAACTAATAACTCGATTTTGTATTCAAAATTTAAAGTTATGAATGAGTTAAAACAAATAAGAGTAAATGATAAAAAATTAGAATTAAAATTTCAACAGAAAATATTAGAAGATTTTTTTATGAAAACACCAGGTACTATTACTGATAAAAAATTTAAAAATTATTTGATTTTTTCAGGAGAGTATAGTAATTATGAAGGAGATTTAAAAATTACTGGATATTCTGCTGATGGTAAATTTGCTAATAACATGCAATCATATATAGATTTTTTTGGAGAAAATGAAATATTTGCAGGTACTGATTATGATGAAGAAAATGCAGAAGAAATAATAGAATGGATTACTATTTTTGAAGATAAAGATATTTTAGAAAAGAAAATCAGAGATAATTATAATAAGTTAAGTGAAAATCAAATAAAGAAAGTTTTGATTAAGAAATATTCTGGTTGGGGAAGTTTATCTAAAAAACTTTTGAAAACTAAATATTATAAAGATAATAAAACAGAATTATATAAATCAATATTAGATTTAATGTATGAAACTGATAATAATTTTATGCAAATAATTAATGATGATAAATATAATTTTCAAGAAATGATTCAAGAGTTTAATAATAAAGAGGAATATAAAAAATTGAGTTATGCAATGGTAGATGAATTAGCGACATCTCCTAAGACTAAAAGAGGAATATATCAAGCATTAAAAGTTGTGGAAGAATTAGTTGATTATATCGGATATGAACCAAAAAATATTTCTATTGAAATGGCAAGAAGTGATGAAGAAAAAGTAAGAAAAGATTCAAGAAAAGAATATATCAAGAAATTATATGATGGTTGTAAAAATTCAATAGAAAATTATAAAAAATTGAAACTTGAACTTGATAGTCATGAAATAACTAGTCAAAGATTATTTTTATATTTTATTCAAGAAGGTAAATGTTTATATTCAGGGACTCCATTAAATATAGAAGATATAGAAAATCAGTCTTTATATGAAATAGACCATATTATTCCAAGATCATTAATAAAAGATGATTCAGTTGATAATAAAGCATTAGTATTAAAAAAATGTAATCAAGATAAAAAAGCTAGTTATGTATTACCTTCACAATTTAGAAGTTCTCATCAAAAAGCTTGGTGGAAACATTTAAAAGATAATAAATTGATGTCTGCAAAGAAATTTCATAATTTAATAAGAGAAAAATATGATGAAGAAGATATTAATGGATTTATTAATAGACAATTAGTAGAAACAAGACAAATTACGAAACACGTTGCTAATATTTTAAAGAACTTGCATACAAATTCAAATATTATTTATTTAAAAGCAGATTTACTACATAATTATCGTGAAAAATATGATTTGTTTAAATTTAGAGATATAAATGATTATCATCATGCACATGATGCATATTTAGCTGCAGTATTAGGCGAATACAAAGAACATTTTATGAAAAGAAAAATAAATTTTGATATGGTAAAAGAACTTAATAGTAAAATTGTTGAAATGGATGAAGGGAAAAGAAGAAACTTAAGATTTGGTTATGTAATTAATAGTTTAGATGAAAATTTAAATGATATAGTTTTAAAAATT
>CAVCAD010000069.1:0-2321 GCA_963600145.1 Bacteroidaceae bacterium | reverse complement strand
AAGTATAGGACTTAATAATATAAATATATATATTAGATATTCAATTTTAATTTTTATCATATATAACCTACCTTAATATTATTTTTATATATAAATAAGGAATATACTTAAATATAAACTTTTTAATTTTTCTAATTAAAGTATCATCAATTAAATATTTATATATTTTTTTATTATTTAAAATATTTACATAATCTCTTAGTATTTTACCATTCATATCTTTACATCTATTAATCATAGCATTACATATATAACTTTTAAATAATTTTTTTGTTTCATAACTAACACTACTATTATTAATCATTTCCATTAATCTATCAAATTGGTTAATAGCATCTTTATTTCTAGATGACATAATATTTTTACTACTTGTCATAATACTATTTTCTCTTACATAATAGTTATATCCAATATAGTTAATACATTTAATACTTTTAGCATTTACAACAACTATAGGAGTTAAACCAAAATCTTCATATACATTACCAATTAAATATTTATAATTATTATTCTTAAAATAATCTAATTTATAAGCATAAACAACAGTAGAAACAAATAAATTATTTTTTATTAATATAGGAAAAGCTTCTTCGCCACTTAGTTTATCAAATACACTAGCATTATTATATTTGATTTTACCATTAGGATAAATCATTTGAATTTGGAATTTAATTAAATCAACTTTTTCTTTTTCTAAATTATTTTTTAAAGTAAGAAGTAAATCTTTATTTATAGTATCATCACTATCAACAAAAATAAAATAATCTGAAGAACATTTGCTAACTGCGAAATTTCTAGTATCAGCAATACCAGTATTTTTTTTATTATATAATTTTATTCTTTTATCTTTATAAGTTTCTATAATTTGTTTACTTTTATCATAAGAGCCATCATTAACAATGATTAATTCAAAATTATTATAACTTTGATTTAAAATACTATCTATACAATCTTTTATATATTTTTCAGTATTATAAACTGGGACTATAACACTAAATTTCACATTAATCACCTAATTAATTTTACCATTAAATATAAAAATTAACAATGTTGTTAAAAAATAATACTTATAGTAAAATGAATATTAGAGAGTGATGTTATGGAAAAATTTTATTTAGAAGAACCTTCGCTAAAAAGAAAAGAAGAGATTATAGAATATGTTAATGAATTTAAAAAATATAATTCTGATTTAAATGGAATTGGAGCTTTAGATAAAATATTATATAAAGTTAGTTTTGAAGAAGCACTAGAAATATGTTTAAATACAAGAAATAAAGAATATGCTAAAAAGGTTGGAAGAAGTCAAAGTAAGACATTTTTACTTATTAGGCAAAATGATAATAAAATTGTAGGTTCAATAAATGTCAGGTGGAATTTAAGCCCCTCTATGCTTGAATTTGGAGGACATATAGGATATGGAATTAGACCTACAGAAAGAAGAAAAGGGTATAATAAAATAAATTTATATTTAGGTTTAATTGAAGCAAAAAAACTTGGATTAGATAAAGTAATGTTAGACTGCGATGTAGAAAATATAGGTTCAAAAAAAACTATGGAAGCATTAGGAGGAAAACTAGAAAGAACTGAAATTGACCCATATGATAATATATTAACTAGTGTATATTGGTTTAATGTAGATGAAACTTTAGATAAATATAAAGAAATATATATGCCATATATTAGTTAATGAAAGTAAATAAAAAATAAATACTTAATATTGCAACTCAAATTCAACAAAAAACAACTCAAAAGTGATAGTGTGCTACTGGTAGAAATCATACAATTGAATTAGGAGGAGAAAAGTATGAATAAAAATTTTTCAGAAAATTTAAAAAGAATAAGAAAAGAAAATAATCTTTCACAAGAGCAATTAGCAGAACAACTTGGAGTCTCTAGACAAGCAATATCAAAGTGGGAATCCAAAGCAGCATATCCAGAAATGGATAAAATAATAACTTTATGTAATAAGTTTAATTTAAATATAGACGATTTATTATATAAAGATATAAAAGAGATAAAAAAGGAAGAAGAAAGTAAAAAAAGTTTAAATAAAATATTAGATGATTTTTTAAATTTTATTACAGATTCAATTAATTTATTTAGTAATATGAATTTTAAAAGTAAAATTAAATGTTTATTTGAACAGTTTATTATAATAATTATTTTACTTATATTATTTTTAATAATAAATGAATTTGGTAAAAGTATATTTAATGATATATTTAAGATATTTCCAGATAATTTTTATTATTTTTTATGTAGTATATTTAATACATTATTATTAATTCTTTGTACTATATTGTCTATAGTAATATTAATTC